>DKAI01000140.1 GCA_002450755.1 Deltaproteobacteria bacterium UBA6930 | reverse complement strand
ACGAAAGCATGTCTGCCGAAGAAGCGATAGAAAGGATCCGAAAAGCGGGCGATGATGAAGAGGCTGTTTTCTATCTATATGTAACTAACGAAAAAGACCAACTTCGAGGGGTAGTACCCATTCGACGACTCGTCGCGGCTTCCCCCGAACGAAGCTGCGGCGCCCTAATGGTTGAAGATCCCGTTTGTGTCGCGGTCGAAGCAGATCAAGAAGAAGTTGCACGTCTGGTTTCCCGCTACAATCTCCTAGCCATACCTGTCGTAGATTCCGAGAGAAGGATGCTTGGCGTCATAACTGTGGACGATGTTATTGAGGTTATTCACGAAGAGGCTACTGAAGATATGTACCTCTTGGCTGGACTGTCAGATGCAGACCGAGTCTTTAGTCCAGCACAACAGAAAATTCGAAAACGTTTGCCCTGGATGTTGCTAAACCTGGGAGCGACGTTTTTAGCCGCTTGGGTTGTTGGTCTCTTCGAAAGAACGTTAGAGCAAATAGTCGCACTAGCTTTCTTTATGCCTGTCGTGGGAGGTATGGGAGGTAATGGGGGAATTCAGGCGCTAACGGTTATCACCAGAGGGATCGCGTTAGGTGAGATAGAATTTTCAACAGGCTTTCGTGCAATGAGCAAAGAGCTGGGGGTGGCTTGTGTAATCGGATTAGTTACTGGAGCAGTAAGTGGCTTTATCGCTTACTTGTGGCAAGGAAATCCATTCCTGGGACTTGTCCTTTTCGCCACTATGCTGGCCACCATGATGGTAGCCGGAATTCTCGGTGCAGCAGTTCCCCTAGCGCTAAAAGCAACCAATCAGGACCCGGCAGTGGGTTCCGGAGTGCTAGTCACCACCTTGACCGATATTTTCGGCTTTTTCTGTTTCCTCGGGGTAGGCACGATGCTTTTGGACAAGCTTTTATAAAAGAATCATTCAAATCTGACTAAACAACTCGGCCCAGCTTTCTATCTCATCTTCGGCGCCCGGCACTAACTGAATCGCGAGCTGATCGTATCCTGATTTCGCCAAGTTTCGAGCTCTTTTCAGTAATACTTCTTTTGTCCCAGTGAATGTGAGCGCCTGGATCATTTCGCCGGTGATAAATGGCCGGTCTTCATCTCGAACAAACATCAGATGCCCGGTATGATTTTGCAAATAGCGAGCGTCCTCAGGTTGAAACGAGGCGTGCATTTGAATGTAACCTTCGATCGTATCTTTGAACGCCTCCGGCATCTCAAGAGCGGAACCTCTCTCCGAAGCCTCTGCGAAGTTGTGAAGCATCGCAGCAACCAATGGACCTGCTTGTGCCATAGCCCTTAAGCTATCGGGTCTCTCTCCTTCGTCTAAAATACAGCCCAAAGTGAATGCAATCGTGTGAAGCGACTCCGGGTCTCTACCACGTCTTTCGCACCGCGACCGGATGTCATAGACGTCTTGAAAAGCAATTTCATCCGAAAATAGGAAATTCATCCATCCATCTGCGAGTTCAGAAGCCATATCTCGACACTTCGGACCAAAAGCTGAAATATAAAGCGGTATCGGATTACTAAGATTAAGCCCAGTTACATCCGGGTTCAAAAAGCGGATCTTCCTTCGTAGTCCCTCAAAGTCCCATTCAGAAATGCCGCTAGCCCAGAGTTCGCGTATAACTCTAATGTAATCTTCCATCTCTTTCAGTGTAATTGCATCCGCACCAATTGTGCGTCGGCCGGTAAAGCCCGTTCCGACACCAAAATCAATGCGGCCAGGAGCCAGCTCAGCAAGCGTCGCAAAGCCGTTTGCCGTTATAGGTGCGATGCGGTTACTTGGAATGATAACGGCGGAGCCTAGACGGATCGTCTTCGTCCTCATCGCTGCGGCAGCCATTGAGGCGAATATTTCACCGTAGAGCAGTTGCGAATCGTAAAACCAGGCGTTCGAGAATCCAAGTTTTTCCGCCCGCTCAACTGTCTCATGCGCGCGGGCACCCGAAGCCATGGTCACCGAATACTCCATCTGATGATTTTAGAACAAAAGCTAAAGAGACCAATAGGGATAACGCAGCAAGAAAAGAATTCACGGAGTTACATTACCGCGCGAGTGGTTAAAATTCGTCCTACCTAAGGAGCCAAGAAGAAAATCCTTGAATCAGCCGCGTATTGACATCTTACAATGAGAGAAGACCTCCTCCCGCAACAAGGATCTCGCCGCTTATATAGTCGGACTCCCGTGTACAAAACAAAAACACTGCACCGGCAGCTTCTTCAGGGGTACCCGCGCGACCAAGAGGAATATTCTCCTTTATATTCTCTCGGGCCTCGCGGGTAAAACCTACACTTAACGAGCGACCACCCACGTCGATCTGCTCCACCGACTTTGTTTCCCAGGCCCGCGTTAAGCGAGTCTCTATAAAGCCAAACGCGACAGCATTGACGTTCACCCTATATCGACCCCATTCCTTCGCAAGTGTTCGTGTAACGCCCACCAAAGCAGCTTTACCCGCTGAATAACCAATTTGAGTCGCGGCGCCATACAAACCTGAGATCGAGGAAATATTTACTACCTTTCGGTTGTAGCCGGTGCCTTCTATTTCTTCAGCTCTAGCGGAATTTCGGATAAACGGAGCAGCCGCTCTAAGAATTCTAAAGGGCGCCGTTACATGCACATCCAGCATTGCCTGCCATTGTTCATCCTCAGTTTTGTGAATACTTGAATTCCATATGTAGCCGGCGTTATTTATCAAGATGTCTAACCCGCCGTAGCTGTCTAGCATGCAGGCCACTGCTCGATCACCGTAGTCATCCTTTGTCACATCGCCGGCGAGCGCTGTCGCCTCTCCACCTCCTTTTTTAATCGATGCAACGACTGCCTCCAGAGGCTCGGCATCAAGATCCCCGACCACCACTTTCGCCCCCTCGTCTGCGAGTTTATGGGCTAGCGCCTCCCCTACTCCGCGAGCCCCTCCAGTAACCAATGCAACTCTATCCTTAAGCCTTTGATTGGACAGCATCTGTTACCCCCAGTCCTCCTAAACCTACATCAAAAATGAACCGAGGAGAAAAACCTTCTCATTAGATAGGCTTGAGAAACTCGTCATTTCTGGAAAAACGAGAAATTTTTGAGATTCCTGCTAATCCATCAAAAGATAGAGTGGCTAAACCAACAATTTTTGCGTAAGAGAGAAGAGTGATAAGAATCCTTTTACTACTACTCGCCCTCTCTTGCGCTTCCGATAGCGTGAAGCTCGGCGGACCTGAGATTCTCGAAGCCCTGCCAAAAGACAGGAAAAACCCCGAAGTACAGAACTTCGATCCGACCAAACCTCTGATCTTTCCTCTTCGCGGCGAGAGCTACGGCGAGGTAGCGTACCAGCTTTTTGTAGAATCAAACGGGAACCGAGAAGAACAAACTAGTGAAGATATGAGGCCTCCTGACCCCTCGCGAAACTTTAGTCATTTAGAACTGGAGTATAGATCGTTACCTGTAACGACGACAGAAGTGACTGGAGAACAGTTAATCCTCGACGGACTTCACTACAAAATGATCACTGAAGGCCCTAATTCCAGCAGAGAAATCGAGCTGGGGAGCGATAGACTTAGACTTTTCGCTGATGGCGAACAAATCGCGGACATAGAGGGGAATCCTCCTCGACGACCCATTACACCAAGGAAAATGTTGTACCGCTCGTTTGCATTGCTTGGCTTTGCTCCATCAGGAGAAATAAACTCGTATCAGATACAAGGCCAACGAGTGAGCAGAGACTTCATAAAAGACATTCCTATTCAAATGGCAGTGCTATATGCAAACGTCGGGCTACCCGAACGCGGTGTAGTACCGGGAGACCGTTGGTCTTCGAAGCGTTACCCGCCTGATCTCACGGGAGCTGCAGGCCTATCAATTGAGATTAACCATACTTTTGCCGGCTACGAAGACATAAACGGTGTTCGCTGCGCCTGGTTACTGCTGGACGGAGAACGAAACGACGAGAATGTCAGAACCCATGTTGGAATGGCTTTTGATCGAGTGGTCGGCAAGTTTGGAGGGGAGGCTTGGATCGACGTAGAAACCTCCCGGGTTCTTAAACTTGTAAGCGAAAATACCTTCCGTACTGCCTACAAGAAAGGCAAACCTCCAGGAAAAGTGAGTATTAATCGGCTCCGTTTTAGGACGAAATTAACCCTAGAAACACGAGATCCTGGAGACGTGCCGGGTAAGTGGAAAGACGGGCAAGAGCGCTTCGGAACACGTGGAAAGTAATTCAATGACTTTAAACAAAGACCATTTAATAGAATAACCACAGTTATCTCCGGCATTTTTGCGAACGACAGAGTACCTTTATTCATTCGAGGTTCAAATGCACCTCGAGGAACGAAAAGTTCGACTTCATCTTGCCCCTCTAAAACCAGGAGAACGATTTGAAACTCATTAATTCCTTCGGACCAAATCCCAGGCTTGTTCGCATGTTCATCGCAGAAAAAAATATCTCGCTACCTGAAACTGAAATAGACATTTTGGGAGCAGAAAATCGCCGTGCGCCATACACGGACAAGAACCCAGGAGGTCAAATGCCTGCCCTCGAATTGGACAACGGCACATATATCGGTGAAACCGTGACTATTTGCGAATACCTTGAAGAACGTCACCCAGAACCAAGCCTCATCGGAAACACCGCTGAAGCACGTGCGAATACGCGCCAATGGCAAAGACGAATTGAACTGGGAATCACTGAACACATTTACAATGCCTTCCGATACGCGGAGGGTTACGAGATGTTCAAAGACCGTCTTCATTGCATCCCTGAAGCGGCCGACGGGCTCAAAGAGAAGGCTCAGAAAGGCCTAGCTCTTTTGGATCAACAAATGACGGGCCGCAAGTTCATAGCAGGAGATGAAATATCACTCCCCGATATCTTCATGTACTGCTGCCTTGACTTCTCCGCGGGCGTCGGGCAATCGATCGACCCTTCTTTATCAAACGTCTCTGCGTGGTTTGCAAGAATGGCTGAACGGCCTAGTGCCAAATCCAGCCTGCATCCTGCGTGTGAGACAGTAGGAATGAGGGGATAATACTGGCCTTACACTGCCCACGAAGGTCGTGACGCTTCGTGCTTGACTTTCGTGGGCTGGGACTCCACTTAGCTCCTTAGAAAAGAAAGGATTTCGAAAACCCCTCTGAAAATTTTCTCTTCCTGAGGAAGAAACAAAACTGGGATTCCGAGACCTGCAGATAACTCGTCAAGGATCGCTCGTTTACTGCTCCCATAGCCGACGGAGACCGATTTGTACGTGATCTCGCGAACACAAAGTTCCTCTCGAATGAGTCTTGACTTCCAACACCCTTCGGCCCCATAAAGAATCGGTGGAACAGCAAACGAAGCAGAAGGCCTAGCAAAGGTGCCTGAAGCACCTCTCAAAAGACTTGCGAAACTCGAAAGGACTATTCCCACCCATCGATTGCTATTCGGTGCTTCTCCAACATGTCCGCCATATTGCTCATACAAATAGGTATTAATTGAGGATGATTCATACATCTTCACTCCTCTCTCACGATCGACCATAAACGGGAATTGAGCCTTTCCTCCATACAGCTTGACATACCCGCGATATCGTTTTCCGCCCTTCGGGCATGGATAAACCTTCACATCAAGATCGAGCTCAGTAATCGTTTCTCGAACTAATCTACAAAACGGACAAGCCTCAAAATCATATAACTCAATATCTACCTTTGGCGGAGAAGTGTGCCGTCGAGAACATCTGCCTCTACCAAGACGGACTATCGTAGGTAAACTTGATAATATGCAGGAGAGCTTGGTACTAATGGTAGACAAAACTAGACCCTTTCGATTTCAGGCTTTGGTGCTACGCCAAAAGTACAATCGGAATCATGAGCAAGTGCGTCCTGAGACAGAAGCTTCCTCCTTACTGGAGCAGCCTGCTTCTACATCAAAATCACGAAACTTTAGAAAGATAGCGCTTTACATACTTACCTAAAATATCGGCTTCCAGATTAACAAGGCTACCGATCTCAAGGCGACGAAGAGTAGTAATCGCCAAGGTATGTGGAATTAGTGCAACATCGAACTGCTCATCTTCAACGCCAACAACCGTAAGTGAAACACCGGAAATGGCTACAGATCCTTTTTCAACTAAGTAGTCGCAGAATGCTCGATTGCAATCAATATAGAGCCGGACATCGTCACCGTCTTTTTCGCGTTTAGAGACAACTCCAACGGCGTCTACGTGACCCTGCACAAAATGTCCATCAAAACGACCTCCTGCGGGAAGAGCACGTTCAAGATTAACTAACGACATCTCTTTGAGGTCTACCAATGATGTCCGTGAGAGAGTTTCTGGAATTACATCAAATGAAAATTTGCCCGGCCCAACGCTCGTTACAGTGAGGCATGCTCCATCTACAGAAATACTGTCCCCAATTTTCACACCGGTTTCAATTTCCGAAGCTTCTATCAAGAAGTGCAGTCCGCCAACACCTTCCTTAATACTCAAAACCTTTCCTACTGTCTCAATTATCCCCGTAAACACTCCCGTCCCCCTTCACCGTACGTTTCCCTTAAAGCGTGAATCGATCTCGCGAAGCATTCGGTCTCGGACGAGACCATAGTCCGCCGGTAAGGAAATTTCAGGATTGGCCCATTTCGAATCTATATTGTCTAACCGCATCTCATGATACTTAACCTTTGACTCTACAAATTTAAGACCATGCGCAGTCGAAATGATTACAACTCTATCGCCGGGGCGAATGATCTCACGGTCCACCAGTTTTTCTGTAGCTGCTAGAGCCACTCCGGTATGCGGACAATTAAACAGACCCGTGCGGTCTGCCCGAACTGAAGCTTCTACAAGCTCTTCTTCGGAAGCCTCTTCCACGATACCGTCGTATCTTCGCAAGGCATCTACTGCCTTTTCATAGGACACGGGATTTCCAATTTGAATTGCAGAAGCGAGAGTTGTCCCCGCTGCCATCGGCTCAAAAACTTCGAAGTCACGAAGGTACGCTTTATAAAGCGGATTGGCATTATGAGCCTGAGCACAAACAATACGAGGCTTTTTCTCAATAATCCCAAGTTCAATTAAAATATCTAAACCCTTAGCCAAAGCGGAGACATTCCCTAGATTACCGCCAGGGATAACGATCCAATCGGGAGGGTTCCAGTCAAACTGTTGTACTATTTCAATTGCCACAGTCTTTTGGCCTTCGATTCTAAGACTATTCATAGAATTTGCGAGGTAGATACCATCTTTATCGGCAACCTCTTTGACGATTTCCATACAACCATCAAAGTCCGTGTCTAGTGCGAAAACTATGGCCCCATTCGCTATCGGTTGGATAAGCTGAGCAACAGATATTTTCCCTCGAGGCAGAAAAACAATCGCCGGAATATTTGCGGCCGCGGCATATGCTGCCAGGGCTGCCGAAGTGTCCCCCGTCGAGGCACATGCCACGGCAGGAATATCCCTCCCTCGATCAAGCATCTCTTTTACCATTGAGATCAACACGGTCATCCCGAGATCTTTAAATGACCCTGTATGAGTATTTCCACAAAGTTTAATCCACAGATCTTCAATTCCGAGTTGTCGACCATATCGCTCTGCCCAAAACAAATTAGTGTGTCCTTCGTACATCGACACAATATTTTTATTCGAGATATTTGGAAGGACTAGTTCTTTCTTTCCCCAGACGCCTGAACCAAAAGGCCATACAGTCTTATGAGATCTCTCATCAAACAACCTTCGCCACTTCTCAGGCGGGGACTGCCGAAGCGCTTCTATGTCATGAGAAACTTGAAGAAGTCCTCCTTCTGTGTCTGTGTAGACAACTTCATCAATCTTGTAGCGCTCGTTCGGATTGGCGATGCTTTCAAACCAGGAACTATAATTGGGCTCGGGAGGCATTTTTAAACTTCCTCGTCAATCCGAATCATTTTGGCGGGGCCCCGAACTTCGGGAAACTTGCGAATTTCGTCCAATGCTTTTCTAATAGCGCTCTCACGCACAACGTGAGTCAAAACAACTACCGGGACCGAATCTTTTTCGGCGCCATGCTGTATTACGCTCTTGATACTAATCCCTGCAGAACCTAAAACACTGGCAATTTTCCCCAGAACTCCAGGGCGATCAACCGCATCAAACACAAGATAAAATGGAGCCTTCATTTCCGACACTGGAAAAATCGACTTCTTCACAAGCCCTGAGCAAGGATACGAAAGTGGCGAAACTCGCCCAGTGACACCTCGCCTGATCTCTCGAGCAATTTCCATTAAGTCTGCAACTACGGCACTAGCTGTTGGTAACGAACCAGCGCCGGCTCCATAAAACATTGTCGGCCCTACGGCGTCTCCGTTAACCAGTACCGCATTCATTGACCCATCAACCTTTGCAAGCAGGCTAGACTCCGAGATCATCGTGGGCTGAACTCTCACTTCAATCTTCTCCTCAGCGTCCTCTCCGTGAAGTCTTGCCAACGCGAGCAGTTTAATCCGGTAACCAAAGGCCCGCGCAGATTCAAAGTCTAAAGGAACGAGACTTCTGATCCCTTCGGTCATGATATCCTCAGGCCTAACCCTTGCTCCAAAAACCATTGATGCCAACAACGACAACTTTTGCGCCGCATCACCACCGTCAACATCAAAAGTTGGGTCGGCCTCG
>DKAI01000156.1 GCA_002450755.1 Deltaproteobacteria bacterium UBA6930 | reverse complement strand
ACCCAACTGAGCAATTACCGATCCGTCTACAAACTCCACTAATGAATGCACAATAGACTCAGGATGTACCACTACATCCACATGGTCTGGATCCGTATCGAAAAGCCACCTCGCTTCGATCACCTCGAGACCTTTATTCATAAGGGTGGCTGAATCAATTGTTATCTTTGGACCCATTTCCCAGTTAGGATGGTTAAGAGCATCCTTGAGCGAAGCATTCGAGATCTCTCCGCTGCTCCAAGTCCTGAAAGGACCACCCGATGCCGTCAAAATTAACCTCTTAACATCTTGGGAACGCTGCCCAGAAAGAACCTGAAAAATCGCACTGTGCTCACTATCGACAGGAATAATTTGCGCGCCTTGTTCAGAGGCAACTCTTTGAACCAATGCGCCCGCGGTAACCATAACCTCTTTGTTGGCAAGGGCTACGTTTCGCCCTTTTTGAAGAGCGGCTAGAGTAGGTTCTAAGCCAACCGCTCCGACCAAACCTGCGACCACAAGGTCCGCTTCAACGGTAGCGACATCAAGTAGCCCCGAGGCTCCGACCACTATAGAAAGGTCTAGTCCCTCCCCCAATAGGGATCTTAGCTTCTTGGCACTCTCATCATCTTCAACTGATACGAGCCCCGGTCGAAACATCCGAACCTGATCAGCTAAGAGTTCAACGTTTCGTCCGGCCGCAAGGGAAGCTACTTCATATCGATCCGGGAACATCGATATGATCTCTAGGGTCTGGACTCCTATACTTCCCGTACTACCCAGGACTACCAAAGTCTTCAACACAAGTCCTTCCCTAAGGGTCTCGTCGGCGCTTGAGCGCTCGTCTTCCCGAACCTTCGTTCACGAGTCGTAAATGATCGAAGTGCCTGGGCAAGATCTTCTCGTTCAAAATCTGGCCACATCAATGCGGTTAAATACAGTTCCGCATAGGCACTTTGCCAAAGGAGAAAATTAGAAACACGGGACTCTCCACCCGTGCGAATTAACAAGTCAACATCGGGCATCTCAGGATCATCCAAGTAGGACGTAAACGTTTTCTCATCCAATGCTTCTCGCTCGATCACCCCGGCCTCTGCGTCGAGCATGAGCCGCTTAGCAGCATCAACAATTTCTCCTCGGCCTCCATAGGACAATGCAAAAACTAACTGCAAGCCTTCATTGTGCCGAGTCTGGCAAACAACGTTATCCAGAATCTTCCTAACGTGAAACGGAAGTCTGTCTTGTCGCCCAACAACGCGAATTCTAATGTGGTTTTTTATGCAATAGTCGAGCTCTTCTTTGAAATAAGCTTCCGGCAAGGCCATTAAAAGTTCTATCTCTTTACGCGGACGATTCCAGTTCTCGGAAGAGAACGCATACAACGTCAGCCATGGAATTCTCCATTCGCAAGCCGCTCGGACAATTTGCCTTATGCTTTCGACTCCCGCCTTGTGACCCTCTGACCGCGTTAACCCACGTCGCTCGGCCCACCGTCCATTCCCGTCCATGATGATCGCTAAATGGCGGAAGCTTCGGTCCTGAGAAAAAAAGGTCTCGCTCACAACTAAACCTTCAATATCTCTTCTTCTTTTTTTAACGTCACTTCATCAACTTGATTCGTATACTTATCCGTAACCTCCTGTACCAATTTCTCACCGCGACGGCGTGCATCCTCGGAAAGGCTTCCCTCGGATTCGAACTCCTTCAATGTCCCCAATGTCGTTCTACGCGCCTCTCTGATTCCGATCTTATGGTCCTCCGCTAGTTTTTTAACTTGTTTAACTAAAATTTTTCTTCTTTCTTCGGTTAGAGGAGGAATTGGAATCCTAATTAATTTTCCATCGTTATTAGGAGAAAGCCCCAAATCAGATATTTGAATAGCTCTCTCTATCTCCGAGAGAGCTCCCTTATCATAGGGTGAAATTATGATTAGACTTGGCTCTGGGGCACTGAGATTAGCTAACTGATTTAAAGAAGTAGGAGTACCAAAATAATCGACCTGCACCGAATCAAGAATTGCTGGATTTGCTCTGCCGGTCCGTATTTTTTGCAAATCGGCTATCAAACTGCGAATTGATTTGGCCATTGCATCTCTGGCTTCATCCAGGGCTAGCTCAACCTCTTCTTCCATACATAACTCCTAGTTAATCTTGCACCTTTGTACCAATGGCTTCGCCTTCGATCACTCGACTTATATTCCCAGGCACCTTCATATCAAACACGACGATGGGAAGTTTATTTTCTCTGCAAAGTGAAATCGCCGCCTGATCCATAAACTCGAGTTCTTGCGCAAGGACTTCTTTATAAGTAAGTCGATCGTAACGACTTGCACCAGGATCCTTTGTGGGATCTGCCGTATACACGCCATCTACTTTTGTTGCCTTCAGAACGACATCGGCCTGCAACTCCGCTGCGCGCAAGGCGGCAGCCGTATCTGTCGTAAAAAATGGATTCCCGGTACCCGCCGAAAATATCACGATCCGACCTTTTTCCAGGTGACGGATAGCTCTCCTCCTAATATAAGGCTCCGCTACTGCTTTGAATTCCAAAGCCGTCTGTACTCTCGTTTGGATACCTTCTTTCTCCAGTGCATCTTGGAGTGCCATTCCGTTAATCACACTAGCCAGCATACCCATATAATCAGCGTTAGATCTCTCCATACCTGCTGCGGAGGCGGCAACACCCCGGATTACATTGCCACCTCCAATAACGATCCCGAGCTGGACTCCTCGCTCGTGTACATCGCGAATTTCTTTCGCCACGGAACTTATTACGGCAGGATCAATGCCAAAGCCGGACTCACCAGCCAGTCCCTCACCTGACAATTTCAATAGAACACGCGAGTACGCACTCACTGAGAGCTACTCTCACCTAGTTTAAACCGAACAAACTCAGTAACCCTCACGACGCCTCCCTCATTTTGGACTGTCTCCTCGTTTAAAAGGTCTCGGACTTTTCTGTCCGGATCTTTTACAAACGCCTGCTCCATAAGACAAACTTCTGTGAAGTATTTATTTATCCTTCCGTCTACAATTCTCTCAACTACCTTTTCCGGCTTACCTTCCTCCAGTGCTTGTCGCCTGAAGAGCTCTCGCTCCCTCTCAATCACCTGTCCAGGAACGCCTTCTTTTTCAATAGCGACGGGACTCGGATCGTGTGCAGCTACATGCATCGCTAAATCCTTGGCTAACGCCGAAATGTCAGCCTTTACTTCGGTTGTTGACATTCCTACGAGGACTCCGAGTTTCCCACCCGCGTGAACATAGCCCCCGCAAAGCCCTCCGCCGGCAACATCTACACGTGCCAAACGCTTCACAACAATATTTTCGCCCATCTTACCCGCAGCAGACGAAATTGCTTCGCTCACTTTAAAGCCTGAGTCCTCCAATTCCATAAACTCTTCTGGACTCGTAACCGTTGGATTCGCCGTAAGCACCTCTGCGAGACTTTGAGCGAGTGCTAAATACTCGGGGGTCTTAGCCACGAAATCTGTTTCACACGCCAACTCAACCATCGTGCCGATGTTTCCAGTAAGGAAGATCGCAATAGTTCCCTCGGCTGTTTCCCTCCCTGCTCGCTTAACTGCCTTAGCCAAGCCTCTTTCTCTAAGCTTTTCGATTGCTTCTTCGACAGCTCCGCCAGACTCTGCCAAAGCCTTTTTGCAGTCCATCATTCCTGCACCAGTCTTATCCCTGAGCTCCTTCACGGCTTGAGCTGTTATTGCCATTCCCTACTCCTTAATATCAACATTCATCTATGAGCAAACACCCTAGTTCCTATTCGTCTCGGCAATAAACCGACCCAAAACGAAGAACGCAAACGGTCATGCCTTAACCTGCTGGCTTCTCGTTACCATCCTCCGGTGCTGTCTCCTCCGGT
>DKAI01000049.1:6630-8727 GCA_002450755.1 Deltaproteobacteria bacterium UBA6930 | reverse complement strand
GTAACTGGTCAGGGGAACATCGTGGCTTCTCGTAACCACGCGCGCCTGGTCAGCGAAGAAGCCTTGGAGCGGTACCTTGGACTTGCGGAGGGAACCCCGCCTAGCCCGATAATCGGAGGAGAGGTACAAGTAGCAGCTGAGACAGCTGACCGCATACAAGCACATTTAGACCGAGCAAGATTACCTTCAGCCGCTTCCTACAGCGCACTAATCGAACGGGTTACAGAACGTCAGGTTGCGGTAGGATACACATGTAGCTATGCCGAGTGGATTAAACGTTCCACGCCAATTATTGACGCTAAAAATTTTTAAGGATCACCCAGACACCTATGATAAAACTCAAGTACGGCTGTAATCCGCACCAGGCCTTCGCCTCTCTCGCTTCCATACATCCCGAAAATAGCCCTGTAGAAATACTCAATGGAAAGCCTTCCTATATTAATTTTTTAGACGCTTTGAATGCGTGGCAGCTTGTCCGCGAAACCAGAATAGCCACTGGAATAGCATCTGCTGCTTCTTTTAAACATGTCTCTCCGGCAGGCGCTGCAGTAGCAACGGAGCTTCCAGATGACCTTGCTCGTGCATATGAGGTTGAAGGAAAAGACCTGACCCCTGCGTCGCTTGCATATGTAAGGGCACGGGGCGCCGACCCTAAGTGCTCTTTCGGCGATTTTGCTGCCCTTTCTGAACCAGTTGATGAAGCTACCGCAACCTTTCTCAAAGGGGTGGTTTCGGACGGAATTATCGCGCCCCATTATGATGCATCTGCACTCGAAATTCTTAAGACCAAAAAAGGAGGAAGCTTCGTCGTACTCAGAGCCAATCAAGATTTCGAGGCACCCGAGCGCGAGAGCAGAGAAGTTTTTGGCATGACATTTACACAGGATAGAAATGCACATCAAATTACTACGAAAGACATCGAAAACGTGGTAGAAGGCAATGTAAGCGACAATGCTAAAATTGACCTTCTCCTTGGTATGATCTCTCTTAAATACACCCAGTCTAACTCTGTGGGTTACGCACTTGATGGGCAAATGATTGGCATCGGTGCTGGACAACAATCTAGAGTCGACTGTACCAAACTAGCGGGCTTGAAAGCTGATATCTGGCACCTGGGAAAACATCCAAAAGTCCTTGACCTTGTTTTTAAAGATCACGTGAAACGCCAAGAAAGAATCAATTGGAGAATTCGATTTATTGAAGGCGATCTAACTAATTACGAAAAAGATGAACTATCTGACAATTTAGAAAATCGACTCGAATTATTAACAAGTGACGAACAAAACAAATGGCTCTCACAATTAGACGAAGTCAGCCTGATTTCCGATGGATTCATTCCGTTCCGCGACAATATTGATCATGCTAGCAAGCACGGCGTCAAGTATGTGGCGCAACCGGGAGGATCAACCCGCGACGCGGAAATAGCAAGGGCTTGTCAAGAGTACGGAATGACCATGGTACATACCAACCTACGACTCTTTCACCATTAATAGAATCAGTTCTCAACGAAGCTTTTTAACATCCTACTCCGACTGGGGTGACGCAACTTCCTGAGGGCCTTCGCTTCAATCTGACGAATTCTCTCGCGCGTTACCTCAAAGTCCTGACCAACCTCTTCTAACGTGTGATTCGAACGTTCTCCTATGCCAAACCTCATCTTCAAAACACGTTCTTCTCTCGGTGCTAAGGTGGAAAGTACTGTTCGTGTTTGATCTTCTAGATTATCGTTTATCACCGCTTCTTGTGGATCCACTATGCTGCCATCTTCAATAAAATCCGCGAGGGTGCTCTCATCTTCCTCTCCAACTGGCGTCTCCAAGCTAATCGGCTCTCGAGAAATTTTTAAAACTGTTCGGACTTTTGCTAACGGTAATTCCATTTTCTCGGCAAGCTCTTCTGGCGTTGGTTCGCGGCCGTACGTCTGAACCAGCGAGCGCGTTGCACGTACTAACTTATTTATTGTCTCGATCATGTGGACAGGAATCCTGATTGTTCGGGCCTGGTCTGCGATAGCACGAGTTATCGCTTGGCGGATCCACCACGTTGCGTAGGTTGAGAATTTATAGCCTCGTTTGTATTCAAATTTATCTACTGCTT
>DKAI01000049.1:0-6324 GCA_002450755.1 Deltaproteobacteria bacterium UBA6930 | reverse complement strand
TTTATCTACTGCTTTCATTAAACCGATATTTCCTTCTTGAATTAGATCAAGAAACTGAAGACCTCGATTTGTATATTTTTTTGCGATTGAAACTACCAGTCGGAGATTCGCCTCGGTCAATTCGGATTTTGCTGCGTGGGTTTCGTGTTCATAAATCGTCAACTTCTTCCCCGCCTTGGTTACATCGTCGCGGTTCATTCCAAGTTGTTGTTCTAAAAGTGCAATGTCATTTTGATGTTTGCTAAACTTCTCCCACCTGGACGCTACTTTTTCCCTGTTCCCTCCAAGAACCTCCAAGGCCTTTAGACCCTGCTTGCTGGACTTGGCCGCGAGCGGCGCAAGCTTCGCGAAAGTTTCACTGTCTACGCGCAACCCTTTAAGAATCTGCTTTGTTCTTCGATTTGCGGTGGCCAATTCGCCATATAAATCTGAAAAACATTTTATTATGTTGAATAAAGTAGCCTTCGAGAAGCGAATTCCCAGAAGGAGATCGATCGCTTTGCCGTATAACTTCTCACAAGGTTTGCCAGCTGCATTCGCCTTTTTTATTTCCGACTCAATTTTTCGTAGACGGGTGCAGATATCGAAGAGATGCTGCGCCCGAACTTCAGGGGTTTCTGCTGGTTCCTCTTCCTCCAAACCCTCTAGAAGAACCTTTAATTCAATCTCTTCGTTTTTATAGGATTCAATTTTTGAAAGGATTTCCCTTAGACCAAACGGGCTTCCAATAACCGCAAGAAATTGAGCGTATTCGCCCGACTCAATCCTCTTAGCTATTTCGACCTCTCCTTCGCGCGTCAAAAGTGAGACTTGACCCATCTCCCGGAGATATACGCGCACCGGATCGTTTGACGAGCCACTCTCAACTACGGTCGAGGTACGGTTTGAATCGGATGATTTCTTACGTGAATCTACAATTGTAATCTTACTTTTACTGCAAATGCTCACGATCAATTCTGGACTGCAGTCGACTTGATCAGCGACTTTTTGTAAGTCCTCACGAATTAAGTACCCTCGCCGGGAGCCATCCTTCAACAGTTTTTTAACTGCCGGAAGCTCATCGGGAAATTTCCCGTCCTCATTTTTTATTTTGGTGCCTCTTCCAACTTCTAGAATTGGAAGCGTCTTGGTCGTAGTCTTGTTGCTCGTACCACGAGTGGGCTGGGTCGAAGGCATGTCGGGGGTCTCCTCGTTCCTCAGTCGTTGTTGTTTGAAGATAACTCTCTGTCCGGCATTTGCATGGCAGAACGTCTGGCTTCGAGCTGTTGCTGCTTTCGACTCAGCAAGTCACCCGGATCATGTCCTTTTATTCTCAATTCTTGAGTAGTCTTACGAGCCTCTCTCCGCGCGAATTCTTTCCGGAGCCAAGTAGAGGTATCTAAAAACACTTTATTAGCAGTCTCTTGAGAAAGATCGTCGGAATCTTCTGCAAGGACGAGCAGAAGGTCCTGTGCATCGTTCGGAAGATTTTCGCAAGATTTCAACAAATCGCCTGAAACGGAAGCATTTTGTACGGCAGCAGCCAATTGTGGCCACGGTTCTGGCGGATCACACCAGTCAAAAAGTTCTGCAAGAGGTTTTCTGAGTTCCAGAAAGTGAAGCGCCAAGGATACTGCATCTGCGAGCCTTCTCTCTACGGGAGTAGTGAGTTGAGGGCGGCGAGATGTTAAAACCTCCCCTGCGGACTCTTTGAGAGTAATCGCTCGCAAGGCGGTCTCAATTTCGGACACCTCGACACCCGCCATCAAAGCAAGTTGTCTCGCATATGAGCCGCGCTCTACCGAGTCCGTAATGAGCGCAAGGAGAGGTGCCACGGAGGCGACCGCGTCTGCCTTTTCCCAAGGACTCTGGCAACCCGCTTTTGTGGCGTTTTCAATTGCTAGATCCAGGGCTGGTAAAGCATCATCGGCAAGCGCCTTCAGAGCTTCCGGACCGCGGACTCGGAGAAAATCATCAGGATCAAGACCGCTCGGGAGTTGAGCTGCGCGAACTCTCAAGCCAGCTGGCAGTAAGACCTCTAGTGACCGCAAAACTGCTTTCTTGCCAGCATTATCTCCATCGAACAGTAAGGTCACGTTGTGTGTTCTCCTGCGAAGAGACTTCGCATGACCTTCGGACAACGCGGTTCCACAGGTAGCCAGGCTTTCTCGAAGTCCCGCCTTGGCGAGAGCTACTCTATCAAAGTATCCCTCTACGATGATCGCACGGCCTGATGTTCTTATAGGCTCTAATGAATCCGGGAAGCCATAGAAAGCCTCTCGTTTCCGAAAAAGGGGTGTCTCTGGTGAATTCAGATACTTTGGCTCTTGACCCATTTCCAGGGCGCGACCGCCGAATGCAACGATTCGCCCCCTAGGGTCCCGGATTGGAAAAGTTATCCGACCCCTCAAAAGGTCGTAGTAACCACCTGTTTCTCTTTCTTTCACAAGTCCCGCCTTAGCGGATAAATCTAGACGAATCCGTTCCATTCCTAGTTTACGAACCAAACCATCCCAGGAGTCTGGAGCGAATCCAATTTCAAATCGCTCAATGCCTTTGTTGTCAAAGCCACGCTTATCAAGATAATTTCTAGCTTTTTCCCCAACCGAATCCAAAAGGCTTTTGACAAAGTACTCTTGGGCCGTCCGGTTCGCGTACTCGAGGGCCTCCGATTCTCCCGCAGGACCGTCTGAGGTCAACTTCAGTTCTATCCCGGTTTCATCTGCTAATGATTTGGCCGCCTCGGGAAACGTGAGATTATCGTGCTCCATCAAATAGGTAAAAGCATTTCCTTTGACACCACAACCAAAGCAGTAGTAGTACCCTGAATCACCGTTAACAGAAAACGATGGCGTCTTTTCATCGTGAAATGGGCAGAGACCCTTATGGGATCGGCCCGCTTTTTTAAGACCAACATGTCTACCGATCAAGGCTACGAGGTCTACCCTATCTCGGATTGCATCAAGTATGGCTTCCGGAATACGGCTCATACCAACGCTCCGCGCACTGCCCTATCTGGACATTCTCTTGAGTTTCTTGATAGCCCTTTTACGCGCGGCAGCGGCCTTTTTCTTCCGTCTCACACTCGGCTTATCGTAAAACTCGCGACGACGTAACTCGGTGAGTATTCCCGCTTTCTCCACCTGCTTCTTAAAGCGCTTCATAGCAATTTCAAAGGGTTCGTTGTCTTTAACTTTTATTACGGGCATGAGCTTTTCTATTTCTCTCTCTTGTTTTCACAACGGTACTTCCTAAGAAACCGTAGAATTCATATGTGCAACCCAATCGATGCCCGCCACCTGCGACTTGAAGCGGTCTGGAGGCTTGCTTTCCTCTCAGTCTGCGGAACACCCATTGGACCTCGGAGTTTCGCGCGAAAATACAAAAACCGCGATAGCTATCAGCGTTTTTAGTTCACGTAACTAATTGTTACCCACCAAAGCGCGACGTACTGGGATTCCTAGCTCAAACAGGCGCTCTTTGAGCGCCGGTACAGTTATTTCACCGAAGTGGAAAATTGAAGCAGCTAAAGCTGCCTGAGCTCCCCCTCCCCCAGGGGAATCGTCGAGCGCTGCGGCTAGACTTTCAGGAGAGCCCCCTCCACCAGACGCGATCACTGGAATGTTTACCGCGTCAACCACACTCCGTACCAAGGCCAAGTCATAACCACTTTTCGTGCCGTCCCTGTCCATGCTAGTCAAAAGGAGTTCACCTGCTCCATTTTGCGCCATTCTCCTGGCATAACCCACTGCACTAATTCCTGTCGGAATGCGGCCGCCGTGCGTATACACCTCCCAGTGAGCTAATTCACTCTCAAGATCAACGGCAGTACTTGGAAACTTTCGTTTATGCTTTCGGGCCCGAGATAAAAACTCGTCATAGTTATCTATCCTCTTAGCGTCGATTGCTACTAGTAGATTTGCACTTCCTATTTTTTGGGCGGCCTCTACAATCAGATCGGGCTTTTCTACCGCAGCAGTCATAACGGAAACCTTGTCGGCACCAGCATTCAGTAAATCTCTGATGTCCTGAATTTCACGAACTCCTCCTCCAACAGTTAGCGGCATGAAAACACTTTCTGCAGTACGTGAAACGACATCAAAAATAATTCTTCTCCTCTCATGGCTTGCAGTGATATCGAGAAATGTGATTTCATCCGCTTCCTGTTCGTCATAATGACGTGCTACTTCAACTGGATCGCCCGCATCTACATGATCTACGTACCTAACTCCTTTAACGACTCTTCCTGCGTCAACATCTAAACAGGGGATAATTCTTTTTGTTAACAATGTGCTGCCTCGACCGACTTTAAAACTTTCTTGAGATCCAGTGCGCCCGAGTAAAGCGCTCGTCCAACTATTATTCCCGAGACCCCTCGCTCCACCGCAGGAACTACTCTTAAAATGTCGTTAAGACTTCCAACACCCCCGGAGGCAATCACCGGAATCTCAATTTGAGCTGCAATAAGTTCCGTTTGCTCGATATTAGGGCCAGACGCCATGCCATCTCGAGAAATGTCTGTGTAGATCACCGCACAGATCCCCGCATCTTCAAACTTTTTAACTAGATCGACCGCTCGAACATCACTAGTTTCCAGCCAACCCTCCACAGCAACTAGTCCGTCGCGTGCGTCGACTCCAACGGCGATCCTATCTGGGAAGAGGCTGGCAGCTTTTCGTACAAACGAAGGATTATTCAAAGCCGATGTCCCTAAAATCACGCGATCTATACCGAGCTCCAACCTTTGTTCTACGTGGCCAAGGTTTCGCACACCTCCCCCGGTTTGAATTCGTACGCCGGGAGCGGCCTGGATGATACTTTTGATCGTCTCATCATTTTGAGGCCTTCCGCCTTTTGCACCGTCCAAGTCAACGACATGGATCCGTTGAATGTTATGCTTGGCAAACTCCTTGGCTACCGATGCAGGATTTGTATTATAGATTGTAGCCTGATCAAAACTTCCTTGTCTTAGGCGAACAACCTGACCCTTGATTAAGTCAATAGCGGGGATTACTTCAAAGTGACTCAAGGCAAA
Organism: Deltaproteobacteria bacterium UBA6930; assembly: GCA_002450755.1. GTDB lineage: Bacteria > Myxococcota_A > UBA9160 > UBA9160 > UBA6930 > UBA6930. Next base: position 1,310 of record DKAI01000049.1, on the reverse strand, counting down.
TCTCCTAGGGGTAGTTCATCAATAATTTCCGAGATTCCCCACTTAGTAAATTCTACGCGACTAAGCCAACGCGTTCCTTTCCCCGGGTATCGTCGAGCCACTAGAAAATTATTTGTCATCGCTTTCTGTTTTTCATCGAAAATTGCCGACCAAATACGTCGACCGTTCGGAGCATCGTAAATCGCCACATCAAACGCCACGCTTGCAGGAGCTGTAGCTCCAAGCGGAGCACCTTTTCTTTCAGTAAATCTTCGTATTTTCCCGGTTAATATAGAATCTACCCCGAATGCAGTCGCGCATATCTTTGCAGCCTCCTGAGGTTTTAATGAAAGACCGTCAAGTGCAAGAGCTACATCTCTGGAGGGGATAATTAATAAAACCTGCTTTGAAAGTAATTCCGCAAAGTGTCGCTCGACTATAGCTGCTCCTTCACGAAGTGATGCATCATTAGATACTTTAAGAAACGGAACAATTGCCAGTTTTTCAATTGTGACGTTCGAACGAGATAGCTCAGAGTTACTCTGACCGCGAGGAGAGGGGGCACAAGCAGTCAAAAGTGCCAAGGTTAGAAGCAAAATCGTTAAACTCACTCGCATTATGCTTCCCTAACCCAACTAGCGAACGCATCGAGTAATCGTCTACCAGCCGCCTGGCTTTTTTCCGGATGAAACTGGGCAGCAAAACACGTCTCTGACGCCACCGCGGAAACGAACTGTTCCTGATAATCAGACACTCCTACAATAACTTCCTTGTCATCTGGAACTGCTCTGTAAGAGTGAACAAAATAGAAGTAGTCTTTATCTGGTAGATTTCTCAGCATTGGGTGGCTTCCTCGAAAATGAACAAGGTTCCAACCAATATGCGGTACCCGTCTTTTTACTGAATTCTCTGCGATTTCTTCGAACCGTGTTACCTGACCACGAAAATATTCAAGCCCTCGAGTTGATCCATGCTCCGAGCTTTCTTCAAAAAGAAGTTGTAGTCCAAGACAAAGCCCTAGGTATGGACGGGAGCTATCTAAAGCACTGCGCACACTCTCATCCAAGCGGAGATCCCGAAGCTTACCCATTGCATCAGCAAAAGCGCCAACTCCCGGAAGGACGACGCCGTCAGCTTTTGCAACCTTTTCAGATGCAGATGTAACTTCAACTTTTAAACCAGAACGATCCAGAGCTTTGGCGACACTCTTAAGATTGCCAGCCCCGTAGTCGATAAGAGCAATAGAGGGACGCTGATTCATCCGCCGAAAAGCCTACAGGGCGCCTTTTACGCTTGGAACTCCAGACCCTCTAGGATCAATCTCGAGAGCT
>DKAI01000165.1 GCA_002450755.1 Deltaproteobacteria bacterium UBA6930 | reverse complement strand
TTTTGAAACTCTCCTTCTTTAATCTCAGCAGAATCAATTTCTTCGATTTGAAACCTTAAGTAGTCCTGCCTTTTCGCCCTTTCCGCGCTTTCAGAAGAAAGGCGTTCGTACTCTGACAAGAGATCGCGCATCTTCCCAAACTCCTCTCTAACTAAATTTCGATCTTCCATTAAACCGGCGTAACTATCCAACAGACGCCCATGAAATTCGGGTTTAAGTAGAGCTTGCGAATCGTGTTGGCTAGAGATCTCGAGACGTCCCCCTAGTAAATCAGAAAGTCGACTAATTGGTACAAGGTTGCCGGAGATCCTTGCTTTGCTTTTACCTTCCCGCGCGATTTCCCTTCGAACGATCAGTTCGTGGTCATCCGTCTCCAGTCCACGTTCTTGCAATTCCAATTCTAAATCCTGAACAGAACGTGTATCGAAAACTGCCTCTATGATGGCTTTATCGTATCCCTGACGCACGACGTCTTTCGGCGCCCGGGCGCCTGAAAGCAAATTAAGAGCCGACAGAATCAACGACTTGCCCGTACCAGTTTCACCCGTCAGAACGTTCAACCCTGGCCCAAAATCAACCTCTGCAGACTCCACAACTGCAATGCCCTCTATGTGGAGAGAACGGATCAATCAGCCCCCCAATTCAGTTTGGTCCTCAAAAGATCGAAATGAGAGAGAAAGGGCGAGGTCACAAAACTTACAGGATGGTGTGACCCGGTAACTTTGACCGAGTCACCTGGTTGCAGGGATACATGGCTTTGACCATCCACCGTAAGCTGAGCCTCTCCTTCGCGAGGAAAAACCGTGAGCTCTACGCTCGCCTTACCCGGAAGAACAAGCGGTCGTTGGCTCAGCGTATGAGCAGAAATCGGCGTAAGGACAAATGCACCTGTGGAAGGCAAAAGAATCGGCCCTCCCGCTGACAATGAGTAGGCGGTAGAGCCGGTCGGCGTCGCGACCACAACACCATCCGCTGGGTAGGTTGTCACGAGATCTCCATCAACCCTCAATTCGACATCGATCATCCTAGACGGGTCACTTCTTGCGATCACAGCGTCATTAAGCGCCAAAAAGGTCGAAGTTTTCTGCCCCCCTCGAGAAGCCTCCACCTCCAGACGCATTCGCTGGGTAACCTCGTAATCACCTTCGAGAAAACGAGCTAATGCCTCAAATCTTTCGCCAGGGGCGATCTCAGCTAAAAAGCCTAAGCGCCCCAAGTTAATCCCAACGATCGGCACTGGTCTTTCGCCTATTTCGCGAGCTACGGCTAGCAAGGTCCCATCCCCTCCCAGAACAACAAGAAAATCAGACTTTTCTCCCAGCTCTTTCCGGTCAAGACCTGGAACCCCAATCACTTCGCCGGCCCGTTTATCGAAAAGAACTTCTACCGCGTTGTCCGACAACCAGTCAACCAATTCAACTAAGAACTCTCCAGCGCGAGAAGATGCCGGCTTTAGGCATAGACCGATTTTGCGAATCGGCGTTGGTTTATTTTGCTTTTTCATATCGGCAGCCATAGCTCCTTAGAGGATAATAAGATCATGACAACAGGCGACTCTTTTGACCTCTTCCCGGAAGAGAATTCCGAGAAGAACATTGAAGGCCCTGCGGGAAGCTCGCAACAGCTCAAAGGCCCCTTAGCCGATCGCATGCGACCACGGATTCTTTCTGAACTCGCGGGACAGGAACATCTAATTGGCCCGACAGGCCCTTTGGGTGGGCTTTTAAAGGCTGGAAATTTGCCCTCTTGCATCCTGTGGGGACCTCCTGGAGTTGGGAAAACGACCTTGGCTCGAATTCTAGCCCAGGAAGTCTCAGCAGCGTTCTTTGCACTTTCCGGTGTAGAAGCTGGTGTCCGAGAAATGCGAGAAGTCATCTCCTCCGCCAAAAAGCTCCAAAAACAGGGAAAACAAGCTGTCCTCTTTTTAGATGAAATCCACCGGCTTAATCGCGCACAACAGGATGCTGTTCTTCCTCATGTCGAAAAAGGGACCATCACGCTAATTGGCGCTACCACCGAAAACCCGTCCTTTGAAGTTATTAATCCACTGCTTTCGCGGTGTCGCGTGTTCTCACTGAAAAGACTCGAGCCCAAAGAGATTTCGAATTTACTCAAAAAAACAGTCCTTGATACTAAAAATGGTCTTGGCGATATGCAACTTAAAATACAACCCGGAGTCCTTGAGCGTCTAGCAAAACGCGCGGATGGTGATGCGCGGCGGGCACTGGGACTGCTAGAGGCTATATCAAAGCTTGCCGGTCAAGGAGGAACTCTCTCTTCGGAGCAAGCTGAAAGAGCACTAGGAACACAAGTTTGGCTCTACGATCGAAGCCAAGAAGAACACTACAACGTTATCAGCGCTTTTATTAAAAGTCTTCGTGCGAGCGATCCCGACGCCGCGCTTTACTATTTAGCTCGCATGCTCAAGTCAGGTGAAGATCCTCTCTTCATTGCGCGAAGATTGGTGATCTTTGCTTCGGAAGACATTGGTAATGCTGACACCCACGCATTACCTCTTGCGACTTCTACTTTCCTTGCTCTTGAGAGAATAGGATTGCCGGAGGGGAGAATTGTCCTTTCTCAAGCTGTTACATACCTGGCATGTGCAGAAAAGAGCAACGCGTCCTACAAAGCGCTAGAAAAGGCACTCGAGTCAGTTGAGCGACTTGGTAGCCTTGCCGTTCCTCTGCATTTACGGAATGCCCCTAGCAAGCTGATGAAAGAAGAAGGCTATTCGAGAGGGTACCGCTACCCGCACGACGAGGAGTCCGCATTCGTTGAAGATCCGAATCTTCCTCAGGAGCTAGAGGAAACTAAATTTTATGACCCTACCAGTTATGGAGACGAGTCTTCCATTTCTTCGAGATTGAGTCGACTTCGAAGTATGCGCTCAAAAATACTTCGTAAACGTGACAGGGAATCCTAGGAGCGAGAAATAGAATCAACCGCTTCCTTATACGCCTCAGGGGTGTTCTCCGGGGCAACTTCTTCGAGTTCAACTTCAACAATTCTAAGAATTCGCGCAAGAAATTCTTCTCGCCACTCATCTCGTTCAGAGCGTACTTCTGCAGGAGGAACGTATGCTTCTACATCTTCGCCCGAGAAGAGTCCTCTCGATTCCGCCAGTTTGAGCACAGAATCTAAACGATCCCTGATGACGGACACTTCACCAGCCAATGCCATTACTATCGCCAGTAGCTTATCCACTGCTGGATCGTTAAAAAAATAAGG
>DKAI01000073.1 GCA_002450755.1 Deltaproteobacteria bacterium UBA6930 | reverse complement strand
CCACTTGCTGATGCTAGAGGCTTTCAGGTTGATGGTGAAAAGTACACTCCTAATCAGCAAGAAAATATTGCCCGAAATAAGACCCTCGTAAATGGGGCGCGTTACTACGTTGATCACGCCCATCCAGAATACTCCTGTCCTGAGGTGACCAACGCGCGCGAACTCGTTATGCATGAAAAGGCAGGGGAAAAAGTCTTAGACAAATCGCGGCAAGAAGCGGATGCTTTGCTCCCTCCTGGAACGAAGATGTTGCTCTATAAAAACAACAGCGATCGTAAGGGCAATAGTTACGGTTCACATGAAAACTACCTAATGGATAGGAAAACTTCATTCAAGCAAATCGCAGGACATCTCATCCCCTTTTTTGTTACTAGGCAGGTGTTTACTGGATCAGGCAAGGTGGGAAGCGAAAATCGAGGGAGGCCATGTGATTATCAGTTAAGTCAACGCTCTGATTTCTTCGAGACCGAGGTTGCTTTAGATACGATGGTTAAAAGGCCAATAATCAACACTCGCGATGAGCCACACGCAGATAGGGAAAAATATCGGCGCCTCCACGTAATTGTGGGCGACTCTAATATGAGCGAGTACACGATATTTTTGAGAAACGGGGTGACAGCTCTTGTTCTGCAAATGATTGAGGACGGCGCAATAAGTCAGGACTTTTCTCTGCGAGATCCCGTTCGGGCGATTAAAGATGTTTCACAGGACGTAAGTTGCAGGTTGCCTATTGAATTGATGGACGGGAGAAAGCTTACTGCTGTGGAAATGCAGGGCGAATTTTTGGAGTTAGCTCAAAAGTATTTCCTAAAGTACGAGGCAACTGCCGAACAAAAGGACTTGGTTAAAAAATGGGAATATGTTCTTTCGAAGCTGGCAAAAGAGCCAAGAGATCTTAATCGCGAGATTGACTGGGTTATCAAACTTTCGTTGATTGAGAGCTTTATGGATCGGAAGGATCTGGATTGGGATGCAAGTCAAGTACAGATGTTAGATTTGCAATACCATGACCTTCGTCCGGAGAAGGGCCTATACAATTTGCTGGAGAGACAGGGAAAGGTCGAACGAATCGTAACCGATGAAGAAATTCAAACTGCTATTATTAATCCACCAGAGGACACGCGAGCTTACTTTCGAGGAGAATGCCTCCGAAAATATGGGGGCCAGGTATTCGGTGTGAATTGGGATTCAATATCCTTCGGAATAGGAGAGGAGCCGATAAAGAGGGTTTTGATGGCGGAACCTCTAAAGGGCTCTAAGCAGCATGTGGAAGATTTGCTGAAAAGTTCGCCTACCGCGGCCGATTTAGTCGCTAACTTGAGAACTTAGGCCGGCTTCCAGCAGGAGTCGGACAGGAGAAAAGTCATGATTCGGAGTAACAATGGCAGGGATACCAGTTTGAAGCGCCTTCTTCGCCGGCATGGTGCAGTGATGGCGGCGGACAATACTCAAAAGCAAAAGCAGGGTGGTGGCGACGGCGGAGATCAAGATAAACAGGGCGGAGACGGTCAGAAGCTCTCCAAAAAAGGCGAAGAGCTTAAAGATGAAATGGATGCCCTCGTGGACGAAATCGACGAAGTTTTAGAGGAGAATGCTGAAGAGTTTGTAAAAAATTATGTCCAACGGGGCGGAGAATAGAAAGTTTCGAGAAGACGACCGAGTACCTTTTGGCTACGAGGTTTAGAAGGAGAACAAAACTGCGATTTCGATTTAATGGAGGCTACCTAGGTTCTAGTTTTAACGAACTTTTGAATGATCAGTGTCCGGAGCTTCGGCCTGATTTCAAGGGAAGCGAACTTTCAGCGCCTTTTTTAAGCTCTGAAGGCACAACAGTACTCGCGTTACGCTATGAAGGTGGCGTTCTGGTGGCTGGTGACAGGCTTGCCACTATCGGTCACCAAGTAGCCTCAAGGGAAATTGATAAGGTCTATGCCACAGATCTCCATTCCGTTATGGCTATTGCTGGAGCAGCTGGACCAGCGATTGAAATGGCGCGCCTTTTGAGAATTCAGCTTGAGCACTACGAAAAGATCGAAGGGGCTCCTTTAGAGCTAGAAGGAAAAGCGAACACTCTCGCGCAACTCATCAAGCAAAATTTACCGATGGCCATGCAAGGTTTGGTGGTTGTGCCAGTCTTTGCGGGGTTTGATCTTCGTCGTTCCATCGGGCGTTTGTGGAGATATGAACCAACGGGGGGTCGTTATGAGGAGCGAGATTTTGATAGTGTTGGCTCGGGTTCAATTTTTGCGCGAGAGTCCTTAAAAAAATCTTATCGCCGAGATCTGAATCGCAGTCTAGCGATAAACCTAGCAATCGAAGCACTCACGGATGCCGCGGATGAAGACCGAGCTACGGGTGGGGTGGACTTGGTTCGAGGGATTTTTCCTTTAATAAAATTATGTGAGCAACAGGGAACTGAAGACGTCGAAGAAGAAGAGATTCGGGAAGCATACGATCGCGTAGTCGCCAGCCAGCGTCTAAGATTGTCTCGGTAGGCTCGAAGGAGAGGAAGGAGTAAGGACAGATGTCAATGCCTTTCTACGTGTCACCTGAACAAATGACACAAGACAAAGCTGAATTTGCCAGGAAGGGGATCGCCCGTGGCCGTTCGCTGATTACGCTCGAATACGATGAAGGGATTTTGTTAGTTGCTGAAAATCCTCTGAATCTTTCAAAAATCGGAGAGATTTATGATCGGATCGGTTTCGCTGGAGTGGGAAAATACAGTGAATTTGATCGACTTCGCCAGCTGGGAATTCAATATGCAGACATACAAGGCTTTCGTTTTAGTAGGGAGGACGTGCGCGCGAAAGCCTTGGCCAATCTGTACTCTCAAATGATCGGGGACGAATTTAATCGAGCGATTAAACCTTTAGAGGTTGAGATCGTAGTGGCCGAGATTGGAGATCCTGAAAGTCCGGCGCACTCCGCGAATGCGCTTTACAATGTAAATTTCGACGGAAGTATTCTAGAGCTGGAGGGCTTCAGTGTAATCGGTGGGGCGAATGACAATGTAAAACGCCATGTCGAAGTGAACTACCAAGAGAACATGACGCTGGAGACAGCTCTCGAGCTTGGTCATGACGCTCTGCAGCGCGCTGAAAACGGAACGAGCGATTTGCCTCCAGAAAGCTTAGAGGTCTGCCTTCTAGATAGAAGCCGTACCGGCAGGAAGTTTATTCGCTTAACATCCCCAGATGTCAAAGAGATATTAACTAAATAAAGAGAAACGGTTTTGCAGAAACGCATTTTTGGTGTTGAAACAGAATACGGGATAATTTTTTCTCCGGAAGGCCGAAAAACACTTCCCGTGGAAAAGGCAATAAGATTTCTTTTTGAAAAACTGATTACCACGGAACATTTTCTAAATGTCTTTCTTGAGAACGGAGCGAGATTTTACCAAGATACTGGTTGCCACCCCGAATATGCCACTCCGGAGTGTTCAAGTCCGAAGCAACTAATTGTCTACGATAGAGCCGGAGAACGAATACTCGAAGATTTGCAGAATTATGCAGAGGAAAGAATTCGTGAGGAACGTATTCCGGGAAAGCTGTCAATTTTCAAAAACAACACAGACTTTGTTGGGAATAGCTACGGTTGCCATGAAAACTATCTGGTTGATCGCGATGTCGATTTCTATTATCTAGCCGAACAATTGATTCCATTTTTGGTAACTCGCCAGATATATAGTGGAGCTGGTAAAGTTTTCCAGACCCAGGAAGGAACTCACTATTGCGTCAGTCAACGAGCGCAACATATATACCAAAAAATATCAGGGACGACGACCAACGATAGATCGATCATAAATACAAGGGATGAACCGCACGCTGATCGAGAAAAGTATCGTAGGCTTCATGTCATTGTTGGCGATTCGAATATGTCGGAGTATACAAATTTTTTGAAAATCGGCGCAGCCACCGTAGTTCTGCAGATGATTGAAGATAATTACATAAACAAGGACTTCACACTTAGGAATCCTGTTAAATCGATTAAAGACATTTCATATGACACAACCTGTCAAAGAAAATTACGCCTCGATAATGGTCGGGAGTTTTCGCCAATAGAGATTCAACGGGATTATTGCGAGATGGCTCACAGGTATATTGAAGACTATCCAGTATCGGAAGAGGTTCGACAGGCTGTATCTATGTGGAGTCATGCTCTAGATTGCCTGGAGACTGATCCCGAAAAACTGGACACCAAGATTGATTGGATTATTAAGCGTAAATTGATTCGTTCTTTTGTCGAGAATAAAGAAATTTCATGGACTAACCCAAGAATCTTTATGCTGGATCTTCAGTATCACGATATAAGAGTTAAGAAAGGTCTTTACTACTTGTTGGAAAGAAAAGGGCAAGTCGACCGAATACTAAACGACGATGAGATTCTAAAGGCTAAAACAGAGCCGCCTCACGATACACGTGCACGAATGCGAGGGGAATTTATAAAACTCGCTCGGCAAAATGGTATTCAATATGACTTAGATTGGTCGAATATAAGGTTAGGGAATCTTTTGAACGTTAGAGTTGTTTGTAATAATCCGTTTGAGACCGACGTTGAAAAAGTTTCGGAACTGGTGAAAACAATACAGAAAACTAATTTGAGAAAGACGAGCCTGTCTAAATTAGTCATACAGTCCTGAATAATTCCCGGAATGTTTTGTGGAAGATTCCAACTGATAACAGAAATGACAAGACGCTCAGGCTTTGTAGATCTTAAGATCCAGGCGTGGGCAGGGAGTTAGTATGAACGAAGGGACCGGGAATCCTAGTAATAAACGTCGACTCGTTCTATTTAGAGAAGTCTTCTAGATGGTAGAGGTTGAGTAGTCTCGGCGTGGTAAGTGATTACGCTATCAATGGGTTCATATGGGTTATTTCTTATTGAGGTTTGATCGTCTGATTTGATATTTCTCAACCGCTTTTAGGTGATCGCGGTAAGTTTGGGTAAATTCGTGACTTCCATCTCCGCGTGCGACGAAGTAGAGGAATTTCGTAATTTCTGGTTCAACGACGGAACGCAGCGAGGCTTCTCCGGGATTAGAGATCGGACCAGGAGGAAGACCTGAAAACTGATAAGTGTTATAAGGGTTTGTTGAATCGTTTAAATGACGTCTCGTAAGGTTACCGTCAAAAGTTTTTATACCGTAAATCACTGTGGGATCAGTCTGAAGCCTTATGCCTTTCGCAAGGCGATTTAAAAAAACAGAGGCTATACGGGGTCGTTCTGAAGATTGGCCAGTTTCTTTTTCAATAATTGATGCGAGGATAACTATTTCTCGCATGTTTAATCCTGTGTTTTTGGCTTTACTTTCTAAACGTTTCCAGCGGTCATGAAATTGGGCCGCAAACGTTTTGAGAACGGTTTTGACAGGGAGGCCTTTTGAAAAAGTATAAGTTTCGGGGAAGAGGTATCCCTCATAGCTTGAACCCTCGAGGCCGTGTTCTTGTAGCCATGCAATGTTGTGTACGCCTTCAAGAAAGTCGGCTGCTTCTACAATTTGGGCTTCATGCAGGCGGTTTGCAATTTGGCTGGCTTTCAGTCCTTCGGGAATAGAAATTTTGTAGGTGAGCACTTGTCCACGAGAGAGAATGGTCAGAATTTCCCAGGAAGACATCGATGGACTTAAGCTGTACTCTCCCGATCTAACTTTGGAGTCGAGTTGCCGTACTCGAGCAAAAAATGTAAATGCACGCCTGTGGATTAATTTCTTGGCTGCAAGTTTAGTTGCTACTTCTGAAAAGGTTGTACCAGGTAAAAGTATAACGCTGACGTGTTTTCCATTAGCGTCAACTGGACTGATTGCCGCCTTGATTACTAAACTAAGCAAAAGTAGAGATAGTAACGCTACAAAGCTGATAACACGTATTGGTAAGCTACTCCTCCTCAATTTTTACCTCGAACGAATCGATTCTTCATTTGCGGTCTACCGCCTGATCGAGCCACGACCTTAGAATGATCGAAGCGGCGGATGCGTCGATTTCTCCAGATTTCCTTCTTGCCTTCTTTTTGCCTCCTACTGTCTCCAAGGCCCGTTCCGCTTCGATGCTAGTCCAACGTTCATCCACTACTGCGACCGGAAGCCGCGTTAATCTCCTCAGTTCTTCAGAAAAAGTTATAACCTTCTTAGCCTCAGAACCCTCCTTTCCATCCATATGGAGTGGAAGGCCTAAAACGATTTGTTTGATAGCTTTTTCCTCGACGAATGAGAGGATAGCATTTAAGTCTTCCTGCTTATTGGACCTGTGGATAACACCAGCCGGAAAAGCAAATTTGCCTTCTTCGTCCGAAACAGCCAGACCAATTCTTTTCGAGCCGTAATCTAAGCCCATGACTCGCATCAGGAAACGTTAGCTAACTGTAAACTGAGAGACTGTAGGTTCTTGACCACCAGGCTTTGATTTTTCTGGTGGTTGCTTGTGAGGAAACGTGATTCTCCTTGCCAAGGATCCCTGTCGCGATAGGATTCTCAGCGGGTTCCCCGTAAAGAACTGCACTCCTACCTCTTCTGTATGCCGAGGCATTTTAAAAGGGGCTGGGACTAGATAATCCGACAGGTTGCTGTGGATATGCGCGTTGATATGGGACAAAGGTGCTCGAAAAGTCTCGATTCAGTAGCATTGGCGATCGCTACCTGGTTTGGTGTGGGTTTTTTACCATGGGCACCTGGAACTTGGGCCTCCATCAGCGCAATTTTCATTTTCGTGTTATTTTCGTGTCTGGGTTGGACGGTTAATTTATTGATCGGGGTGGCGGTTTGTCTTGTGATTTTTCTGCTGCCCCTTGGAATCTGGGCCGCTGGTCGGGTTGAAAGAATTCTAGGTAACAAGGACGACGGTCGAATTGTGATAGATGAAGTTTTTGGGCAGTACTTTTCCCTAGTTCCCCTTGTCGCCAAATGTACTTTCTTCTCATCGTCGCCTTTTGTTTGGGAAACGGAGACTACGGCAGCTGCTGTGACCGCATTCGTCGCATTTCGTTGCTTTGATATTACGAAGTTATGGCCCGTAGGATGGGCCGAGCGAAAATTTTCCGGAGGATTGGGTGTGATCCTTGACGATCTGATAGCAGGGTTTATGGCAGCGGTTTTCGTTGCGATTGTAATTTTTGCGATTAGTCCCGAGGGAGAAATATATTGAAAGCCGAGGTCCTTACGATTGGAGATGAATTACTTCGAGGGGAGATAATCGATTCGAATAAGTCTTATCTCTCGGATCGCCTGCTGCAGCTAGATATTGAGACACGCTTTCACACCACTGTTGCAGATGATCCGGAAGATATCCGAGATGCCTTGATATGTGCGACGGAAAGGTCTCAAATTGTTTTGGTCTCAGGTGGTTTGGGGCCAACACGCGATGATATCACTGTGGAAATTTTGGCATCTGCGTTCGATCGTACTCTTTTACTAGATCAGGACTCATTGGATGCTCTAGAAACCTTCTTTTCGAAGCTGGGTCGTGAGATGTCTGACTTAAATCGGAAGCAGGCCTATTTTCCAGAAGGGGCTGAAATCCTTTTAAACCCTATAGGGACCGCTCCAGGATGCCTGTTGGAGGCAGCAGGTTCATTGATCTTTTGTATGCCCGGTGTGCCCCGCGAACTTTATCTAATGATGGACGAGCAGGTTCTACCACGAATCTCAACTCACCTTTCAAATGAAACGGTCGTGAGAGCGAGATTGCTGCGGACTTTTGGGATGGGAGAATCAAACCTTGATGAAGCACTGGGCGATTTGGCTCGAAACGACAAAGATGTAAAGCTCGGCTTTCGAACCTCATTTCCAGATAATTACATCCGACCTGTTGTAAAGGGCAGAAATGAGGCGGCCGCTCTCAGGAAGCTTGATGGTATCTGCGAGTCAATCCATGAGCGGCTTGGAGCAATCGTGTACGCCGAAGGCGAGACTCCTATGGAGAAAGTTGTTGGCGAGCTTCTCGACTCTTCAAATAAAACATTTGCGACGGCGGAATCTTGTACTGCGGGATTAATTGCTCACCGAATTACCGAAGTACCAGGATCTTCGTCATATTTTCAGGGAGGAGTAGTAGCCTATGCCGACAAGTCGAAACGGCAGCTACTGGGGGTTGACGCTGACTTGCTGTCTAAGCATGGGGCAGTCTCAAATGAAGTAGCGCGTGCGATGGCGGAAGGAGCACGGGCTAGATTTGATTCAGATGTCGCCGTTTCGACTACTGGGATTTCGGGTCCGGGAGGGGGTTCTGATGAGAAGCCAGTAGGTCTGGTGTTTATAGGACTAGCGGACAAATCCGGAAGTGAAGCTCATTCGTTCGTAATTTCTCTAGATCGAAAGCGCCATAGAGAGCTGACTGCGCAGCTAGCACTTGATTGGGTTCGTAGGAGGCTCCTTGGGGCACCCTACATACCACCGCAGTTTTTGAGGCAACAAAAGTCAAGCAATGAAAGAAGGTAAGCCTTTGCGAGAGCCGGCTCGAGTCGGCGGGTGCCCGCTGTATAGAACTAAGATCAATTCATCTCTAAACGAATTACTTTTCTAGTTAAAAACTAAGGAGACATCAATGGCTAAGAATGACCGTAAGACTGAGGACATAAAAGAAAATCAGAAGGCGCCACTAAGTGCGCGTGAAAAGGCGATAGATTTGGCTGTTTCCACGATTGAGAAACAGTTTGGTAAAGGTGCAATTCTTTCGTTGGGGCAGGAAGCAGTTGATTCCGAGGCAGATTCATTTTCCAGTGGATCCCCAAGCATTGATATTGCACTCGGGATAGGTGGTTATCCGAGAGGCCGAGTGATCGAAATTTTCGGACCTGAGTCGAGTGGGAAAACAACCTTAACTCTCCACGCAGTCGCGGAAGTGCAGAAGTTGGGCGGAGTGGCGGCATTTATTGACGCCGAACACGCTCTAGATATTAATTATGCAAGACGCCTGGGAGTGAATATTGAAGAGTTACTGGTATCTCAACCAGATACCGGCGAACAAGCCCTCGAAATAGCGGATGTACTGCTTCGCTCAGGTGCCGTGGATCTGGTCGTGATAGATTCAGTGGCTGCCTTAGTGCCACGGGCAGAAATAGAAGGCGAGATGGGTGACCATCATGTGGGCCTTCAAGCTAGATTGATGAGCCAAGCTCTTAGAAAGCTGACTGGTACCGTGTCAAAATCAAATGCGACCGTCGCGTTTATAAATCAAATTCGCATGAAAATCGGAGTGATGTTTGGTAACCCTGAAACTACAAGTGGGGGGAATGCGCTTAAGTTCTACTCGTCAGTACGGCTCGACGTGCGCCGAATCGCGGCGATTAAAGATGGTGATGAAGTGGTTGGAAATCGGACGCGAGTCAAAGTAGTGAAAAATAAAGTCGCACCTCCCTTTAAGCAGGCTGAATTCGATATTCTCTACAATGAAGGTGTGTCGTTAGAAGGAGATCTCCTGGATCTAGGTGTTGAGGCCGGACTTGTCGAAAAGAGCGGCTCTTGGTACTCGTACAATGGTGAGCGCATTGGACAGGGACGTGAAAATGCGAGGCGTTTTCTGAAAGAGACGGTCGATGTTAGAGAACGAATCGCTGATGCTGTCTACTCGGAAAAGGGATTGAAGCGACGTGTATTGGCTAAAGAGGTTGATAATTCAACTTCAGATTCCAGCAGTAGAGACGAATAAGGAGACAAAAGTTCTTATGCCGAACGGTTTTAGCTGCACTCGAAAAAGAATCTGATCGTGGCTCTTGTTAGATCTGCCAGAGAGATTCGGGAAAGTTTTTTAACTTTCTTCGAGGAGCGTGCGCACCGTCGCGTTACGAGTACATCTTTACTTCCTGATTCTGATCCTACTCTGATGTTCGTGAATGCTGGAATGGTTCCTTTCAAGAGAATCTTTCTTGGGGAAGAATCTAGGGGTTATATACGCGCCACTAGTGCGCAAAAATGTATGAGAGTCTCTGGAAAACATAATGATTTAGAGAATGTTGGAAGGACACCGAGGCATCATACTTTTTTTGAAATGTTGGGGAATTTCTCATTCGGCGATTACTTTAAGGAAGAAGCAATTATTTTCGCGTGGGAATTTTTGACCGAGCGATTAGAAATTCCCGAAGCTAACCTAGTGGTCAGTGTCTTTCGCGAAGATGATGAAGCGTTCGATATTTGGAAAAATCTCGTTGGAATACCAACAAATCGTATTTACCGGCTCGACGAAGATGAAAACTTCTGGTCAATGGGAGATACCGGCCCTTGTGGCCCCTGCTCAGAAATTCACTACGACAATACACCAGAGGTTTCGCCACTCGAAGATGATCCGTCATCTGACACCGGTCGCTTTCTCGAAATTTGGAATTTGGTTTTTATGCAGTTTAATCGGTCTTCCGATGGAGGTTTGGTTCCTCTTCCGAAACCATGTGTTGATACCGGTGCTGGCCTCGAAAGACTGGCGGCGGTTCTCCAAGGAGTTCCCTCAAACTATGATACAGATCTTTTTTCGGGTATTTTGCAAAAAGCCTCACAGTGCACTGGAGTGGAGTTGGGTCTTGCAGATGAGAGCGATATTTCTCTCCGCGTAATTGCTGATCATGCTCGCGCAGTCTCATTCTTAGTTGGCGATGGCGTTTTACCGAGTAATGAGGGTAGGGGCTATGTCTTAAGAAGAATTTTACGGCGCGCAGCCCGTCACGGTGTGTTGTTGGGGAAAGAGGAGCCTTTTCTTTACGAAGTGACCTCTGCAGTTGTTGAGGAGATGGGTTCCGCGTATCCAGAGCTTCGAGAGAGAGGGGACTATATAAGCGCACGTGTCCAGCGAGAGGAAGAACGGTTTCTTGAGACGCTTGCGAAAGGACTTTCACTTTTAGAACAGGAGATTGCCCGTGCAAAGTCCCATGGAGCTCTAAAGCTATCTGGCGAAACGGTATTTAAATTATATGACACCTATGGTTTCCCGAGTGATTTGACCGAAGATATTCTGAGCGCTCATGATCTCATAATTGACGAACCTGGTTTTGCACGAGAGATGGAAAGCCAGCGTGCCCGCTCGCGAGCGTCATGGAGAGGAAGCGGCGATTCCGAGATTAGCGAAATTTACAGCCGAATTGCATCTGATCTCAATTGCAGCTTTTCAGGATATGAGAATCTTCAGGATTCTGCTGAAACACTAGTTCTAATTAGTCGCGGAAATCTAGTTGACGTCGCTCCGATCGGTGAGGAGATAGAGCTGGTTGTTCGTTCAACGCCTTTCTACGCTGAAAGCGGAGGCCAGGTAGGTGATCGAGGCATTGGGGAATCGTTGTCCTCAAGTTTCGAAATTTTAGATACTTATAAACCCGCAGAAGGGCTAATAGCTCATCGATGTCGAGTGGGTAGAGGAGAACTCCGAACAGGGGATGAAGTTACTCTGTCTGTTGATCGTGAGTCTCGGAAGGCGACCACTAGAAATCATTCGGGCACCCATCTTTTGCATTCAGCCTTGAGGGAAAATCTTGGTTCCCAAGTTATGCAGAAGGGGTCTTTGGTTTCCCCTGAGCGTCTTCGGTTTGACTTTACAAGCGATGGGCCCCTTACAACTGGACAAATAGAAACGATTGAGGATCGGGTCAACTTTTGGATCGAAGAAAATCATGAAACGATTATTCGAAATATGTCGCATCGAGAGGCAGTCGAGGCAGGTGCTATCGCGCTATTTGAGGAAAAATACGGAGACGAGGTGCGCGTAGTTAGTTTCGGGGAGGCCTCAACGGAGCTTTGTGGAGGTACGCACGTGGAAGCGACGGGCAATATTGGCTTATTTAAGATTATTTCAGAGGCTGGCATTGCTTCTGGCATACGTCGAATAGAAGCACTGACAGGTGCAGGTGCATTTAATCACATGCGTTCGCAGGAGCATGAGCTCCGTGAACTTGGGTCTCTTCTTAAGGTTGCGCAGAAGGATATTTCGCGCCGCGTTACTAGGATTCTGGACGAACACCGAGAGATGGAACGCAATATTTCTGAGCTTCATCGTGAGCTTAACAAACTAAGTAGCGACGATCTGATGTCTGAGGTGGAGACCGTCAATGATGTTGCACTACTCATGGCGACCGTTGAAGTGAGCGGAAAAAATGACTTGAGAGAAATGGTGGATGATTTTCGAAATCGACTGAAAAGAGGAGTTGTGTTGCTTGTCTCTCAAAATGATGAGGGCGTTAATCTTGCGTTGGGGGTGACTGCAGAATTAACCGAGCATTTGAGTGCTGGTGTGTTAATTCGAGAAGTAGCACAGGTTCTTGGAGGGAAAGGTGGTGGTCGAGCGGATTTCGCTCAAGCAGGTGCTCCCAATGTATTAAAACTTCCTGACGCTTTTAGTAAACTTCGCAACTTAATTTTGAACTCATGAACAGGGACTTAAGTTTAAATAATAAAGGTTTAATAAACAGTGAATTTTTTTATCAGAGGGAAATCACCCGCGAAGTTTCAGTTGGTGATTGCGTAGTAGGCGGACTCAATCCGATAAGAATTCAGTCGATGACGACGACGGTCACGCAAGATATCCAAGGAACCACAAACCAGGTTGAGCGGCTAGTCGAGGCGGGTTGCGAGATAGTTCGTGTGACGGCTCCTTCCCTACGGGACGCCGAGGCGTTGTTTGAAATACGCCGTGAATTAAAAAAACGTCGGGTAAATGTCCCTCTAGTAGCTGATATTCACTTTACGCCTAATGCGGCATTAAAGGCCGCCGAGGCTGTAGAGAAAGTTCGCGTAAATCCGGGTAATTATGCAGATAAAAAACGATTTGAAGTGCGCGAATATACTGAAACTGCTTACCTCGAGGAACTCGAACGAGCAGCCGAGCGTTTTCGTCCGCTGGTTATTCGGTTGAAGGCTCTGGGACGTGCTCTTCGTATCGGGACTAATCATGGTTCTCTTTCTGATCGCATTCTAAATCGTTTTGGAGATACTCCTCTTGGAATGGTGAAGAGTGCACTAGAATTTTTAGATGTCTGTGAGTCGGAGAGTTTTTACTCTGTAATATTCAGTATGAAGGCCAGTAATCCACAAGTCGCAGTGCATGCCTATCGGTTATTAGCCAAGCATCTCAGCGAAAGAGAGCCGGAGAAACCACGCTATCCTTTTCACGTAGGAGTGACGGAGGCTGGTGGTGGTACGGAAGGTAGAGTTAAAAGTTCGATCGGAATCGGGGCACTCCTCGAGGACAGCTTGGGAGAGACAATCCGTGTCTCACTTACAGAAGACCCAGTCAGAGAGATACCAGTTGCACAGACTTTGGCTAGACGCTTCGAGGGACGCGCGGCCGGTGGGTTTAAACATTCATTAACGTCTGTTTCTTATGTTGATGATAGGCATCGCTATAAACGGAGACCTACACTCGTACATACGAAACCTTTAAAGTTAGGAGGTAGTGAGGACGTCAGAGTAGAATTGTGCGTGGGACATATCAGTAATCTTCCGTCCACATTTCTCGAAGATATTCAAAATGCTGAGGCGGCTACGGAGCTTCACGTTGAAAGCTTATTGGTTGATGTGGATCGAGAGGGTGTTCCCGCCCTTTGTGACCTAAGAAAAAGTTTGGCTCGCGAGTTTTCGGGTATTGCCCTTGCCGCGCGAGTAGAATCAGGTCTTGTCAAAACAGTTCTTGAGGTTTCCGATCGGGTAGTCATTCAAGTTTTTTCTGCAGACGATTTTAATCTAATTGACCAAATAAAAAATTTCCTAATCGATGGCAAGTGCTTGGAGATTGAACTCATACACCGAGAAGGAGAATTGTTCGACTTAGGCTTTCTGAAGAGTTTAAATGAGAAGTATCATGCCCAAATTATGATCTCGATTTCTTCGGACTTTCCAGTGCAGGCAACTCGTATGTTGTCGAGCTGCCTTAAGTCTCTTGGGCTCTTTTTACCAATCATTTTAAGACAGGATTCTGAGACCCCCGAGTCTTTTGAATCTCGACTGATTTCCACTTCAAGCAATTTGGGCTCGCTCCTCTGCGATGGTATTGGTGATTGTATTTCAGTCGGAGGGTTCTCAACTCCCGAAGAGAATATTGGGGTAGCCTATAGAGTCCTTCAGGGTGCGAGGAGAAGAACGTCTTGGACCGAGTTTATTTCCTGCCCTTCTTGCGGAAGAACACTTTTTGATTTAGAGGAAGTTACTGAGCGTGTCAGGGAGAAGACTTCTCATCTTTCAGGTCTCAAGATCGCGATTATGGGTTGTGTAGTGAACGGGCCAGGAGAGATGGCCGACGCGGACTTTGGATACGTAGGCTCGGGTTTTGGAAAGGTGAATCTTTACGTTGGTCAGAATTGTGTCATTCGCAATATTCCGGAGCTAGAGGCACCTGATCGTCTGGTTGATTTAATTAAAGAAAGAGGTCGATGGATCGATGCCTCACAAGACGGGTAAGCGATGGATTTAATTCCCTTCGATCCACAACTTAACGACTTCGTACGCTCTGAGTATTTCTGTGTTTTGAAGCAACTCGTGTTCTTTTCCAACTACGGCTACTGCCAACCACATAAGAAGGCCAGCTATTAAGAAGCCTTCTGCCAAACCGAGAAGAGAGCCCACAGTACGGTCTGCTGGTCCAAGGCCAGCCGCGCGCAACCAGCCTTTAATGATTCGGCCTAACCAACCAACAGAGACGGCTACGAGCAACCCCGTCGTACAGCCCAAAACGACAATTAAGAACGTTTCGCCTGGACCATCGGTCCACAACTGAGCGGCTTCTTTTCCAAGGATCGGACCAAAAAACTTTGCCGCGGCAACAGCGAAAACTAAGGCGCTTATCGAGAAGATCTGTCGAATAGCGCCGAGCCACCCCCCGCGACCAGTGGCGACAAGAAGAAGAACAAGAGCAGCAATATCAATTCTTTCCACAGGAAGACATTCCTTTCGTAAAGGTAGTCAACGAGCTAATAAAACAGAATATGAAGTCGTCTTTGCTCCTTCCAAAATAAATCGGGGCTTTTTTGTTTATCTTTTCATGGTGCCTAATTCGCAGCAGGAATCGCATCCTGGGCCGCCTCTGCAAGCTCCGTTCCTTCAAAATGTTTCAAGATTATTTGGAAAGTTTCTTCAGCCTGGGCATCCAGGTTCATTTTTTGATAGCAAGTTCCGAGTTTAAATAGGGCGTCTGCGTCGAAACCAAGGCCAGGGAAACTGTCCAAGATTCCTCTATATCGCACCGCTGCACTCTGATATTCTTCTCGCTCCATATAAAAGTTACCTATTTGCATTTCCGACAATGCTAGTCTGCCACGGAGTTCCTTCCATAATCGCTCCGCTTCTTCGGCCTCGGGTGCGTCGGGGAATCTCCGCATCATTTCTTCGAGCTGGGCAATAGCCTGGTGTGTTGCGTCCTGGTCTTTAGTCGACTCGTGAGTTTGGTTGTAAAGACACAGTGCGGACATCCATACCGTGAATGGCACTTTGGGATCGTCGGGGTGTAGATCTAAGAAGTCTCGATAATAAGATAGGGCTTCCTCGTAATGCTTTCTCTCGAAATAGGCTTGTGCTATCGCAAGCTCCGCCTTAATCGCGAAGTCACTGAAGGGGTAGTTATCGATTATTTCCTGAAAAACATCAATCGCATCGAGATAGTCGGTTTCTCTAAAAAACCAACTTTTACGTCCCATCTCAAGGATTAAGTTCGCTTCGGTAAATAGTTCGTCCGCCGGAAGCATTTCTTCGTCAAAAACCTCTGCGACTGGTGGGCTAAGACAGCTAGTAGAGGTGACCGAGAAACCGGCGAGTAGGAATGCTGCCACCCCGCGAAGAAAGATGGTTACCATGCAAGACGGAAATACCTGGTTTTTTGTGTCTTTCACGTGAATTCCTTTAGACCGTTGACCGTAACGGATTCTCTGAGACGGTGTCAATTTGCTATTGTATTCGGGATGAAACGAACGGACTAGTTTGCTACGTACTAGCCGTCCAAACTCCCCGAGGGTATTTATATGACGTTAGAGGAAAATAAGCCGGTATTGAAGGAATCGAGTGGCTCGCTGGCGGGTACGGATAATATTCGTTTCGACAGACGCCTGGCCAATCGAAGGGGCTGGCTGGATAGAGCGTCCCTGGAAGATTTTATTGAGAAACTACCGGATGTCAGTCACAAGGGGGAGTTGATCTCAGAGGAGGATGAATCAGAGACGCTGGACAATGCCGATTCGCTAGCAAGTCTAGACATGGTTCCTCACGACCCTTCCAATGATTTTCGTTGAGTTTGATTCCCCAAGACTTGGATAATCCGGCGTACGTTTCAATATGATAAAGGCTAACTGGACAGAAGCAGCCGAGAAGAGATTGGGGCTTTTAGCCGATTTTCTAGACCCATTAGATTTAAATCCTCACTTTATAACCTCGCTGGGAGTATTCGTTTCCCTAGGCGGAGCGATAGCGTTCGCTCAGGGATATCTTGTCGCGGGAGCCTTGCTGGCAATCGGTGGGGGAGTCTGTGACTTATTCGATGGCGTCATCGCGCGTCGTCAAGGCCGAGAGTCAACCTTTGGTGGTTTGTTGGACTCTGTAGGGGACCGGATTGTAGACGTTTCGCTCCTTCTTGGTCTGTGCTTTCACTATGGAGCAACCGACCGTCACTTCTGGGTCTTCGTGTCGTACGTCGCGCTAGTAGGGTCCGTATTAGTTTCTTACGTTAAGGCGAGAGGTGAGGTCGATGTTGCTGGCCTGGGGGTGGGCTTCCTTGAGCGAGGGGAGAGGATTGGGCTTTTAGTGCTTGGAGGACTTTTTAGCATAATGCCCTTAGCGTTAATTTTGCTGGCCCTGGGGTCCTGGTTTACCGTTTTTCAACGGATGACCCTAGCTTATGAGAAAATGGAGCAGCTTGATTCTGTCCAGCTTCAGGAGCAAGCCGATCAATTGGTAAAGATTGAGGAAGACACGAATGACTGATGAAAAGAACGAAGGAAAAGGCTTTACGATCGTTGATAAGAGGGGGAGGGCTGAAGAGGAGTCCGAAGAGCCAAGTCCGCCTATCGATAGTCAAGAGTTGCCCAAGGCAGACTTCAATACGTTTTTGCTGTCATTAGGTACATCGGCATTGTATCACCTGGGATTTGTCAAAGACCCTGAGACTGGTGAGGCAGCGGAGGTGAACAGGCCGATTGCCAAGCAAACGATCGATACGCTTGAGCTTCTTCAAGAAAAGACTAAAGGCAATCTTGATGAGCAAGAAACGCAATTGTTGCAGAACCTTCTTACTGAACTTCGAATGAGATTCATTGACGCCGGGAAGTGACCCTGGGAGTTCAGTGCTGCCTAGATCCTTCCAACTTGCTCATGCGAAACTAAACCTTGGGCTCCGTATCCTCGGTAGACGTGCCGATGGTTATCATCTTATAAGTAGCTTGTTCGTTCCGATTGAGCTGGCCGACCGGGTTTCTATCGATTTAGGGTGGGGAGATTTGATCAGCTTGGAGAACAACGGTGTATCTGACGCGCCTAAAGGTCGGGAGAATTTAGCAGTGCGTGCCGCAGAAGCTTATATGGGCCTCGTTGGTACGCGCCGGAGTCTCTTGATAGGTCTCCATAAATTAATTCCTACCGCCGCCGGCTTAGGAGGAGGGTCCAGCGACGCGGCAGCTGTGCTCCTTGCTCTCCAGGAACTTGTGCCCGGGATTTCCAAGACATCTCTTCTAGGCATCGCTCAGGATTTGGGCAGCGACATCCCCTTTTTTTTAAGATCTCCGCTCACCCCCGCGTGGGTGTCGGGGGTTGGTGAGGTTATTGAGCCTGTAAGACGAGATCTGCCTAATCTGTTTGTAGTGGTTGTCAATCCAGGCCTACCTTTGTTGACCGAGAGAGTTTTTAAAACTCAAGCGGCGCTTTCTAGGAGAGACTTCGCGTTGACGCCCGAAATCAAGAACTCTAGGCTGTCAGCCGTCGAGGCTTTGCAGGACTTTAGCTCTGGTGATTTATCTGAGGCCCTTTGGAGCCGCCTGGTTGAGGTTTTGGGCAATGACTTAGAGCCTGCTGCACTTGAGTTGTGTCCGCAAATCTCTCGACTGAGGCAGAAGATGGTCAAAGCCGGCGCCGAAATCATTGGACTGTCAGGAAGTGGCCCCAGCCTTTACGCGCTATTTTCAAAGGCAAAGGAGTCACGCCAGTTCGCGAAGCGACTCGAACCGCTTCTGGACCGAGGAGAGCGTTATTGGTGCACCCGTTTTCTGTCGACTTCGTAGGGGTGGCCGATTCCTGTACGCGTGCCAAGGAGATAGAACCGGTTTTAGGATCTTGCTGGGGCGTCGCCAAATGGTAAGGCAGCGGCCTTTGGAGCCGCCATTTGTAGGTTCGAGTCCTACCGCCCCAGCCAAATTTGTGCCATCTGTATCTGGGTGGAGCTAACGGTCCTGACCATAACAGGACGGATTTTGAGAGAAGTGCGATGCAGCAGATGAAACTGTTTTCAGGGAATTCAAATTTTGCTTTGGCGGAAAGTGTCTCTGCCTATCTGGGTATCGAGATGGGAAAGGCAGAAGTCGGGACTTTTAGTGATGGTGAGTGTTGTGTGGAAATTCAGGAAAATGTTCGAGGTATGGATTGTTTCGTCTTGCAGTCGACCTCTGCTCCTGCAAACACACACCTGATGGAGCTTCTGATTATGGTGGACGCTCTGCGCAGATCTTCAGCTCGCAGAATAACTGCGGTTATTCCTTACTACGGCTATGCTCGTCAAGACCGCAAAGTTCAGCCGCGTGCCCCGATAACGGCGAAGCTAGTGGCTGACCTGATTTCTGCTTCCGGTACCGATCGATTGCTCTGTGTAGACTTACATGCGGGGCAGATTCAGGGATTCTTTAATATTCCGGTCGACAATCTATATGCTATGCCGGTGCTCCTCCAGGCAATTACGGACAGAGTAGGTAATGATGTCACCGTTATTTCGCCTGACGCGGGGGGCGTGGAGCGTGCTAGGGCCTTTGCCAAACGTCTCGGGGCACCAATGGCGATTATCGATAAGCGGCGTGAGCAGGCGAACGTGGCCCAGGTTATGAATATTATTGGCGATGTGAGGGGCAGAGAGTGTGTGATGGTTGATGACATGACGGATACGGCGGGTACTCTCGTAGAAGGTGCCAAGGCCTTGTCCGAGGCGGGGGCGCGAGCTATTCACGGAGTTATAACGCACCCAGTTCTATCTGGTCCGGCTGTACGCAGGATTAAGGATAGCCTCTTCGAGCAACTGATAGTAACTGATACGATTCCTTTGGTTGAAGAGGCCATGGGCTGTAACAAAATTGGAGTGGTATCTATTGCTTCGCTTCTAGGCGAGTCATTGCGCCGGATCAATAATGAAGAGAGTGTAAGCTCTTTGTTCGTTTAACAGACTAACTAAAAATTAAGAACCGATAGGAAGGTTTTCGTGGGCGAAAATAGTTTACAAGCAAAGATGAGAGGGACGACGGGAAAAGGGGTAGCTCGCAAGATTCGCGCCGAGGGTCTGATTCCCGCGGTGTTGTACGGGTCGCAGTCAGGGAACAGGGCTATTACCATTGATCCAAGATCCCTAGAGCGCGTTTTGCATGGCAGCGGATCGGGTATGAATACCCTTATTGACCTTGATTTGGAAGGCTCTGATTCAGTTGTACTGATTAAGGAGCTCCAAAGAGACCCAGTTCGCGGTAGTTATTTGCACGCTGATTTTTATGAAGTAGATATGAGCAAGCCAGTAGAAGTGATGGTGCCTCTCCATTTTCTGGGAAGGGCGAAGGGCGCTGATTTTGGGGGAATTGTTGATCACCCCGTGCGCGAAATTGACATTCTATGCCTCCCGCGGGAAATTCCAGGATCTTTAGAGGTTGATATTAGCGAGCTGGAGATTGGAGATTCTATCCATGTCAGGGATGTTTCTGTGCCCGCTGGAGTAACGGTCCTAAGCGATCTTGACTTGTCCGTTGCTAACGTTGAAGCGCCAACCGTTGAAGCGACTCCCGTCGAGACGGAGGTTGAGGATGCAGAGGCAACCTCCGAGGGTGATGACTCTTCCTCGGAAGAGGGCGAAAAATCTCAGGGGGGAGAGGGCGACTAGGTCGTTTTCGTCTAGAGAGAATCATATGTTTCATATGCCAAGCACGGGCAGCTTTATAGCTCACAGGATCAAGAGACCATTCATACGCTTTATGGAAATTGAGGCGTCTAGCGCGCTAGTTCTTTTGGGAATGACGCTCACCGCCCTGATTTGGGCTAATTCACCGATTGGTCATACCTACGGTCTAATTTGGAATACTCCAATCGCATTTTCTGTTGGAGAAGAGTTTCATTTATCCCTGACGTTGGGCCAGTGGGTGAACGATGGTCTCATGGCAATTTTCTTTTTTGTTGTTGGCATGGAAATCAAGCGGGAACTTGTTCTTGGTCAACTCTCGTCGCGGCAAAAAGCGATGCTACCGGTTGCAGGAGCGTTAGGTGGGATGGTAGTCCCGGCTGGCATCTATTTGGCTTTTCATTTAGGACAACCAACCGAAAGCGGTTGGGGCGTACCCATGGCAACCGATATCGCATTTGCAGTCGCGGCACTGTCGCTTTTGGGTAGTCGAGTTCCTCCTGGACTGCGGGTCTTTCTTTTAGCGCTTGCTATCGCAGATGATCTGGGCGCAGTTGCAGTGATCGCATTGTTCTACACAGCTGAACTACATCTGGGTTCCTTAGGTTGGGCTGCAGTCGGCTGCATAGTTTGTTTTGGACTCAACAAGGCTGGCTTTAGGTCCTTCGCCTTATACGTTTTAGTTGGTGCATTTATTTGGTTTGAAACTCATCATTCCGGAATTCATGCGACGGTTGCTGGTGTTCTTCTAGGTTTTCTTACGCCTACTGCCTCAGATGGGGACGACGATAAAGAGACGTTGGCTGACGTTTCACGTAAGGCTGCAGAGGACCTTCGACATTCGTTGAGAAGGAGGGATGATCCGGACCCAGGTGGCCATCATCGCAATGAAGCGATACGCACTTTAGAGGTGGTGGGTAGACTGTCCCTCTCACCTCTTGATTTCCTCATGCATAGATTAGAGCGGTGGGTTGCTTTCGGCATTATGCCAGTTTTTGCTTTGGCGAATGCCGGTGTGGTTTTCGAGGCCGGTATGCTGGACAATGCGGAATCAACGAATGTCGCAATTGCCGTTTTTCTTGGTCTTGTAGTCGGCAAGCCGTTGGGAATTTCCGTATTCTCCTATCTAGCCGTACGATTAGGCTTTGCCAGTCTTCCGGCGGGTGTTAACTGGTCTAGTCTTTTTGCAACCGGTATGCTCGCTGGAATAGGATTCACAGTAGCTCTTTTTATTACGGTGCTCGCATTTAACGAGCCCGCGCATATCGCAGGTAGTAAGATTGGAATTCTCGTGGGTTCCTTGGCGGCGACAGTGATCGGACTCTCGATACTGAGACGCGCTTTGCCGGCTAAGGGCTATTAAGTTCACACCACACTGCCTTGGCGCCGCTACGACAGTTTGGTTGTTTCTCAGGAGGACCGATGAATCAAAGGAACACGGGTAACGAAGATATCAGAGCTCGATCGCTAGAAATCAAAATTGGACTCGCCGAGATGCTTAAAGGTGGTGTCATAATGGACGTGACGACCCCTGACGAGGCAAAAGTGGCCGAAGAATCTGGGGCCTCGGCCGTAATGGCCCTTGAGCGAGTACCGTCCGATATTAGACGCGATGGCGGCGTTGCCCGGATGTGTAGCGTCGAGATAATCGAAGGAATCCAGAAGTCGGTGTCGATTCCGGTTATGGCGAAGGTACGAATAGGACATTTTGCTGAGGCGCAAATCCTGGACGAGCTCGGAGTGGATTTCATCGATGAGAGTGAAGTTTTGACTCCGGCAGATGAGGCTCACCATGTGGACAAGGCCCCTTTTAGGTCTCCATTCGTGTGTGGAGCCCGCAATCTTGGGGAGGCGCTGCGACGAATTTCCGAAGGAGCGGCGATGATTCGCACCAAAGGTGAGGCCGGAAGTGGGAATATCGTGGAGGCCGTAAGGCACCTGCGCCAGTTGAATGGAGATATCAGGGCTCTAGCTGCTCTTCTGCCCGAGGAAATGCCGAGTGCTGCAAAAGAACTTCAGGCCCCTTTGGCTCTAGTGAAGGAGGTGGCAGATAAACAAGGGCTTCCGGTGCCTAACTTTGCCGCTGGAGGGATTGCCACTCCTGCTGACGCCGCGCTCTGCATGGCTCTAGGGGCAGAGGCTGTTTTTGTGGGCTCAGGAATCTTCAAAAGTGCGGATCCCTCTGCACGAGCTAAGGCTGTCGTTCACGCGACGACTCACTGGAGAGATCCGGGAGAGGTACTTAACGCATCTCGCGGACTGGGAGAGGCGATGCCTGGAATAGAACTCAGTACTTTGAAAGAGTCTGAGCGGCTGGCCAACCGAGGTTGGTAGAGATTCTCTTTGCCTGAAAAGTTGAAGGTAGGAGTTGTCGCGATTCAAGGAGACTTCGAGGCTCATGCAAAATGTCTCGCGTCGATCAACTGCGAGCCGGTACGAGTCCTGTGGAAGAGTGATCTAGCTCCTCTATCGGCGTTAATATTGCCTGGTGGGGAAAGCACTACGATTTCGCGTGGGCTAACAAGGCAGAGTCTATATCAACCAATCCGAGACTTCGTGGCGACCGGTCGGCCAGTTTTAGGCACCTGTGCCGGTGCGATTCTGCTCGCGTCGCGGGTGGTCGCCAGAGAAAGTGACTCTTCTTTCGAGACGATTGGGGCTTTAAATGTCACAGCTGTCCGAAATGCCTATGGGACTCAAGTGGACTCGTTTTCAAGCTTTCCCGACCTAGGGACAGAAAAGTGTGCGGACCTTCAGGATCTAAAATGTGTCTTTATTAGGGCTCCAAAGCTCATAGATCTGGGTTCGGAGGTAGAAGTATTGCTTAGAGTAAAGGAAGCCCCTGTTTTGGTCAGGCAAGGAAAAGTACTTGCAGCGACCTTTCATCCCGAGCTTACCTTGGACACGAGAGTCCATGTTTTGTTACTCTCGCTGGTCAAACGGTGAGATTATCCGTCGGGCTCGTCGCTCGAAGGCATAAGTCGACCACCTAACAATAACCGGGGGCGAAAGCGCCCTCGCCTTGGTCTCTAATGCGTCCGAGAATCGCCCTCGCACGCTGGTTAAGCGAAGAGTACAAGAACCTTACTAGTTTGGTTCTCTTGCTTGGCGTACTGGAGGCCCAAAAGGCTTGACCTTTTGACCAGGAGGAAACGAGTGCGCGAGTTTGAAACTACATTTATCGTTCAGCCCGAAATTTCTGAGGAGGGCTGCAAGGCAATTTGTGAACGCCTAGATGAGCTCCTGGAACAAAATGGTGGAGTCCGTCTGCTCTACGATGATGATGGTAAACGAAAGTTGGCTTACGAGATCAAGGGCTTCCAAAAAGGCAGATACCTTTGCCTTCATTATTTGGACGAAGGGAAATCCGTTTCTGAAATTGAACGTTCTTTGCGTTTGGATGAATCGATTCTTCGATTTCTTACCGTGCGTCTTGCGGACGACGTAGAGGATATTGAAGAGCGCAAGCAGTCAGCGTTAGTTGAAGAAAAAGAACGGGCCGAACGCGCCGCGGAAAGGGCAGAACGCGAGGCCGAAGAACGGGCTGCTCGAGAGGAACATGAGCGACTTGCTCAGGAGGCCCGGGCCGACCAGGAAAATTTTGAAGAAGAGGCTAGGGCGGTCACTGAGGATGTTGAATCAGTCGATTTTGATGAAACGGCACAGGACGAATCAACGGAATCCGAGGAGAAAGTACAATGAATCGAGAAGAGAGAGAACGCAGGGGGCCGATGTCTCCGAAGGCCAGGCTGAGGGCAAAGGCAAGGAAGAGGGCGAGAAAGCAAGCAAAAGCCAACGGGACGAAGGAGCGGAAAAAGGTTTCTCGTTTGTCACAGGACAAAAATCTTGTTGTAGATTACAAGGACCCCAAGCTTCTTCGTCTTTTCTTAACGGAGACTGGCAAGATAATCCCGAGGAGAATATCGGGGAATACTGCAAAGCAACAACGTGAGATTACTCTGGCAATAAAACGCGCGCGTCAACTTGCGTTGCTGCCATACGCTCCGGGCCATATTTAGGAGCAAATCTGCTGTAAGGGAGCTTAGGAGGCGATATGAGCCACGTAAAAGTTATTCTTCAAGAAGACGTACAGAACTTAGGTGAAGCGGGCGATTTGGTTTCCGTGAAGCCCGGGCACGCGCGCAATTATTTGTTACCAAAAGGTAAAGCACTTTCCGCAACCGATTCTCGATTAAAAGAACTAGAACATAATCGCGAAGTAATTGCTGCGAAAAAGGCGAGAGCTCTAAAGGAGCTTCGCGCGGAGAAGTCCAAGGTTGAGGCGATTGAGATCGAGGTGGTTGCTCAGGCAGGGGAGGAAGGCAAGCTGTTTGGTTCGGTGACTTCGGCAAATGTTGTTGACCTGCTTGCTGAGAAGGGAGTGATCGTCGATCGAAGAAAAATTAAACTTGGATCCGTTAAGACGATAGGAGACTATGAGGTTGAGGTTCAACTCCACAAAGAGGTTGTCGCGAAGGTGAAGTTGAGCGTCACCGCGGCAACCTGAGCCAGGCGCGTATACTTCGATAGTGGCGTAACAGGGGGAGCCTAATCGGCCTTGCTGATTTCGCGATGGAGCGAATAACGAAAGGCCTTGCTGGGACAGGGGATGACGATATGGCCAAAGACCATGCGGATCCGGCCGATGCTGGGACAACCAGAAGGCCCACGCGAGAGTCCTCTTCGTTTTCTCGCAACGATGGACGTCGAGGGGCACCGACCTCTTTCGCGGAGCGGTCAGGGGGCGGACGCGTTCCTCCTCATGACATAGATGCCGAGCGGTCTGTTCTTTCGGCTCTCCTCTTAGATAATAGATATCTCCACGATGTCACCTTGGAGGTGTCGGGCGAAGATTTCTACCACCCCAGCAACATGGCCTTGTTTAAGGCAATCTTATCAATCCACGAAGCCGGTAAGCCAGTCGATCTGATCACACTGTCAGAGCATCTCTCTACAAAGGGAATTCTAGACTCGATTGGAGGACCAGTTTTTCTCGCAGAGATCGCGGATTTTGAAGCAACTGCGGCCAATGTCGTCCATCACGCGCAGATCGTCCGAGACAAGAGCGTTAAGCGACGCTTGATATCGGTTGCTACTGAGATAGTTGAGGAGGGATTTGTCGAAGAAGGCGCTTCCCAAGAACTTTTGGATTCGGCGGAAGGGAAAATTCTTGACTTGAGTCAAGGACAAAGTCGCACAAGTTTCATCAGACTCCGTGATGAAATGGACGACACGTTTGACTACGTCGAAGCAATAATGAATCGAGGTGGTGGTCTTACAGGAGTGCCGACTGGCTACGAAGATTTAGACAAGATGACAGGAGGGCTCCAAGCAGGAGAGCTGGTCGTGATCGCTGCTCGACCGAGTATGGGCAAGACTGCTCTGGCTCTCAATGTTGCCCGCAATGCATCGATTGAAGACGGGAGGAAGGTGGCTGTTTTCTCCCTAGAAATGACGACACGCTCTTTGATCCTACGGTTGCTTTCTTCCGAGGCCCGAGTGGATTTCTCTGCGTTTCGTTCCTCCTATCTTCCCACGCGGGATTTTACGAAGTTGACTCGTGCAGGGGATAATCTTAGTAGGGCAGACTTGTGGATTGATGATAGTGGCGATATTTCTCTTCAGGAAATTAAGTCTAAATGTCGACGACTGAATGCCGAGAGTGGACTGGATCTGGTCATTGTTGACTATCTGCAACTGGCTAGAGGTGATGAGAACCGGCGCGATCGAAAAGATCTCGAGATTGCAGAGATCAGTAAGGGTTTGAAGGCACTTGCAAAGGAACTGGAGATTCCAGTCGTAGCTTTATCTCAATTAAACAGAGGCCCCGAGCAGAGAGATCCAGACAAAAGGAGACCTAGGCTAGGAGACCTTCGTGAATCTGGTGCCATAGAACAGGATGCCGATCTAATTGCCTTTATCTACAGAGATCACGTTTATAACAAAGAAGCGGACGCTGCCTTGGCAGAGTTAATAGTTGAGAAGCAGCGGAATGGTCCTACTGGTACCGTCAAACTGCACTTTGAAGGGCGATACGCCCGGTTCGATAATTGGACGGGTCGCGAAGATGACCCGTCCAACGTTGGCCAGACTTTTGTTGGACCAGATGACTCCCCCGTCTTTTCGAAAGGGGTTTCAACTGAACCTTTTGATGAGGACCCACCATTCTAGTTATGGTGGGATGGTGAGCAGCGTGGGCAAGGGTCGCAAGCCGTATGCTCTGGAAGAAGGTTCAACTATTGCCGTAGTGGCGCCGAGTTTTTCAGTAGAGTTCGACCGGCTGAATCACATCGAAGGACAGCTTTCCAGTAGAGGGATTAATCTTACTAGACGAGAAGATATATTCGAGCGGTTCAAATATTTTGCCGGCACTGATTTAAGAAGATCGGAGGAGTTGAAAGAAGCTATTCGAGACCCTTCAGTAGATGGAATCATTTGCGCGCGTGGAGGCTACGGATGCACCCGACTTCTTCCCGATCTAGAAGCGCAAGTTTTTAACGAGAACAAGAAGCCCTTGGCGGGTTATAGCGATATTACGTCGCTGCTTCTGTGGCAGTGGAGACATGCAGCGCTTGTTGGTTTTCACTCTCCGATGTTAGATAGACAAGGTGGATTGGAGGATGTGGAGCTCGATTCGATGATTTCCATGCTTATGGGACGAAAAGGTTACGAAATTCTTCAGGGTATCGGGCTTTCCGGCACTACTGCAGTGGGTACTCTGATGGGAGGGTCATTAACAATGGTCGTTGCCAGTCTCGGCACTTCTTGGGAAATAGATACTAGAGGCTCAATCCTTTTATTAGAAGAGGTTAATGAGAAGCCATATCAAATTGATCGAATGCTTCAACAGCTAAAGGCGGCAGGAAAGTTTGATGCGATTGTGGGAGTCGGCATCGGTTATTTGGTTAACTGTATAGATTCGAAACGTGAGGAGCCCACGGCACAAGAAGTAATCGAAGCCGTGTTTGCACCTCTTGGAGTTCCGGTAGTCACGAATTTGCCTTTTGGCCATGATTCGCCTAACAGGACCTGGCCGCTCGGAATAAAGGCCGAAATTAATGCTCGAACAGGGGAAGTTTCATTCCTTGAAAATGGTGTTCTTCAAAAATGACTAAATTAATTAAACGCGGGCGACATTGTACTGTTTGGTGTTAGATAAGGAATTATGGAGCTGATTACCTTATGAGATATAGCGCAATCCAGCGCAAACTTGCGAAAGTCGACCGAGCTTTAGAAAAGGCCATCGATTCTTCTGAAACTTCGGGTGCAGTTGTTCTAGCTTGTATGCACCGGGATAATGAATGGCTTACACACGAATCAGTGCGGGGGCTGGCGGTTGCGAAACCGGAGCGTATACCAATGAGGAGGCAGACTGTCTTTGACCTCGCATCTCTAACAAAGCCCATCGCAACGACTACTTCTATTATGCTTTTAGAGTCTGAGGGTAATCTCTCTATCGATGATCCTGTAGTAAAGTACTTACCCACGTTTTCAGAACGCGGTAAACAAGAAGTAACCCTCCGTCACCTTTTGACCCATTCTTCTGGTTTAAAGCCCTGGAGAGGATTTCACGAACTCTTAATTGATAAAGAGAGGAAAAAGGGGGAGCGCCTGATTGCTACATCTGCGGGTCGAGACTTTATTATTGATAGAGTTCTCCGTAGTTCGTTGGTACATAAGCCAGGGGAGGCAGCTGTTTACGGGGATCTTAATTTTATTGTTCTGGGGGAGGTGATAAAGGCTGTGTCAGGAGAATCCATTGAAGATTTTTGTTCGACACAACTGTTCGGACCGCTGGGGCTAACAAAGACCAGATATAGAGCCTGTTTTGAAAATACTTCGTGTATTCCTGTCGACGAAAAGTCTACGACCGCAGCTACGGAAGAATGTTCGTGGCGAGATCGAGTCTTGTGGGGCGAAGTCCACGATCCAAATGCATACGCCATGGGCGGCGTGGCAGGCCATGCGGGCCTTTTTGCACCTGCAGATGACGTTATGAGGTTTGGAAAGATTGTTTTGGACACGTGGCATGATCGAAGTGATCTTCTTCCGAGGGAAGTCCTTCGTAAGTTTTTGGAAAGACAAAGTGTTCCAAAAGGATCTGATTGGGCGCTGGGGTGGGATACTCCTTCAGCTATTTCCTCATCGTCTGGTCAATACTTTTCCAACAGGAGTGTCGGCCATTTAGGATTTACGGGAACATCTCTTTGGATTGATCTCGAAAACGAGGTTATCGTAGTTTTCCTTTCAAATCGTATTCACCTCGTATCAAAGAAAAGTCATTACGGCCTTCGGCCTAAAATACACGACTTGATTATAGAGGCTTTTCGTTCTTAGTCTGAAGTAGTCACGGCACATCTATATATCTAGTCAGGAAGGAAACCAACCTCAACGATATGAAGGGTATCAAACGCGTTCATTTTATCGCAGTATGTGGAACGGGTATGGGTTCTCTGGCCGGGTTAATGAAATCTAGGGGACTTCATGTTACCGGTTCCGACCTGAATATTTATCCTCCGATGAGTATTGCCCTCGCTGATTGGAATATACCGGTGTCCCACGGCTTCAAGCCTGAGAACGTGGCTACAGATCCTCCCCCGGATATCGTTGTGATCGGTAATGCAGTTAGATCGGACAATCCAGAAGCCCAAGCTGCAAAAAATAGAAACTTGCCAATCTATTCATTTTCAGACGCTTTGTACGAATTTGCAATGCGAGATAAGAGACGAATTGTTGTTTCTGGTACCCATGGAAAAACCACCACTACCAGCATGTTGGGAACCATTCTTCGCGATGTTGGTTTGGAGCCTTCAGTCTTGCTAGGGGGGATCTCTAATAATCTTGGCAGCAGTTTTGTAGAAGGAAAGGGAGACTATTTTATCGTTGAGGGGGATGAATATGA
Source organism: Deltaproteobacteria bacterium UBA6930 (assembly GCA_002450755.1). Lineage (GTDB taxonomy): Bacteria > Myxococcota_A > UBA9160 > UBA9160 > UBA6930 > UBA6930. Next base: position 17,411 of record DKAI01000073.1, on the reverse strand, counting down.
CACTGCATTTTTTGACAAGACACCAAAATTCCTGCATTACCATCCTTCGTTTCTAATTCTAACGTCTGTCGAGTTTGATCACGCCGATATTTATTTTGATCTCGATGATGTCATGGATTCGTTTAAGCGATTGGTGGCGGCAATGCCTTCCGACGGATTCATCGTTTCTGCTAATTATCTGCCCAATGTAGCTACTGTCGTTAAAGATGCTCCATGTAAGGTCATTCCCTATTCAGTGAGCTCCACTCGGAGCTCGGGATATTTAGCTACTGGAATTGTTGAAGAGAAATTCGGTACACGATTTGAACTGCTGTATGACGAAAAATATATTGGCGATTTCTTTTTGCCTACCTTCGGCCGATACAATGTAGCGAATGCAACTGCCGCACTTGCAGTTTCCCTTGAGTTGGGAGTTTCAAAGCAGGCAGCCTCAACTGCTCTCGGAAGCTACTGTGGGGTTAAGAGACGCCAGGAGGTTTTTGGAGAAGTTTCGGGTGTTACTCTTATTGACGACTTTGCTCATCATCCAACGGCAGTTAGAGAAACACTCGAGGCTCTTTCATCGCGTTTCCGAGGTCGCCGTATCGTCGCGGTGTTTGAGCCCCGTTCTAATACAAGCAGGCGTTCAGTTTTTCAAAAAGCGTATGGAGAATCGTTTGATAGTGCGGGACGAGTGGTAGTAAGCGAAGTCGATCAAGGTCCAATTTACAGTGCGACAGGAAGAGTGGATGAATTTTTTTCTTCAACTGAGCTCGCGTGTTGTCTACGTGAAAGAGGGTTAGACGCCGTTGCTCTGGACGGAGTCGAGTCTATAGTGGATGAGGTCGCTCGTTTAAGTCAGGTTGGCGACGTGATAGTCACGCTAAGCAATGGGAGTTTTGGCAACATTCGCGAAAAGCTTCTGAATCGTCTTCGTAAATCCTAAGAGTTCCCGCTTGGCAATAAGCGATACTTTTCGAAGCTCAGACACGACCGAACTTTAAGAATGATGAACCCGATCCTATTTGTTCAGCATTTTTTATCCCATTCCGGACAAAAGCTCGAGCAAGTTCCACCGATTCTACTAATGATCTTCCGAGTGCAAGGTTTGCAGTAATGGCAGAGGAGAGGGCGCAGCCCGTCCCGTGGACTGGGGGAGTGTTGAGTCGGGTACCATCGAATTTTGTAAACTCGAATTTGGGGTTTTTAGAGGCTAGCCAGTCATGAGAATCCTCTTGTAGATGTCCGCCTTTGACTAGAACAGATTTACATTTGAGTTCTTCAATCAATACTTTGGCGGCCCGTTTGATGCCTTCTTCGGTACTAACATCGATTCCAGTTATTTGGTGGGTCTCTGGCAGGTTCGGCGTCACGAGCACTGCTTTAGAGCAAAGATCCTTTAGGCTGCTCAATGCTCGACGTTCGAGTAAGGGAGTACCGTCGCTCGAACTCAAAACGGGGTCGATTACAAGCGGAACCTCTGAATTTTCGAGGCTCGATAGGCCTTGAATTACGGAACGGACGATATCATCGGTGGCGAGCATGCCGACCTTTATGGCGTTCGGGGTTATGTCTCTTAGTAGAATACGTAGTTGATCTAGCACTACTGAAGGGAAGAGTGGCAACACAGAATGTACTTTGGAAGTATCTTGCAGGGTAAGCGCAGTTGGCACGGCAGCTCCATGGAGTCCAAAGGATTTGAACACCTGTAGATCCATCTGGAGACCAGCGCCCCCCGTGGGGTCTGATCCTGCGATACTGAGAGCACAATGCATTGAGTTAAGAGTACCCGACAATCCCCGCCAAGCGGGAACAAGAAAAGGAGAAGTCAGTGAAGTGTTTTAATCGGTCAGGCTTCGTGGCTTTAGCATTTATTCTGGTGGGACTTATTGCAATCCCGGGGCTTGCAGCAGACGAATCCAAAGAAGAGCAAACTTGGTTTGCCGAACGAGTAACAAGCGGTGATACGGGCTTTTCGCTCGAGAGATTTTGGTCGAAAGGCTCTCTTTTTCGTTCCGAAGCAGTCCTAGGTGGCCAGCCCATGACGACTATAGTTAATGAAACTCACTATCTGATGATAGATGTCTTGCTAGCTCGTGGAATTTCAATCGAGCGGAGTGCACGGGCGAAGGTTAAGGATAAGGAACGCGGTCGTCCTTTTGCTCTAGAGGCAGAGAAAATAATTAAGGACGGAGGTGAGCAAGTTTCTGAGGAAAAGTACGGTCTCGGAACCTGCCTTTTATTTCGTACGACAGACAATATCGGGAAAAGGGAGGTTTGTATAAGCGATTTGGAAACGAAGCTCCCGATATTTCTTAGAACTTGGCACCGCGAAAGCAACAAGAACATAAACATGCGGTACCTGAATTGGTCACGCGCGTTGGAAATGGATGATACTTTCTTTAAGCCCGATCCTCGAGTCAAACTAGAAGAATTTACTTATGACGCTTACCAGAAGCGCGTTGCAGAAATGCCCACCGCGCCGTTTCCGCTGTTTCACCCCTTACTGCTCCATGGGTCTGAAAATTAGCATCGAAAAACTATTGCAAAATTAAATTTGCTTATTGAAGAATTCTTTTCTTTTACGATAGTCGGTCTGCAAGCCGTAGCTTCCTACTAACCGTGAGTAGGTCCGGATCTTTGCAGTTATTTAGTGTTCACCCAAGTGATGCTGGTATCTGCAATCGTTGGTGAATTATCTGCTAAAACAGCGAGACGTCGTGCAATGTTTCCACAGAGATCTCGAAATACCGAAGCTACGTGTGACTCGGGGTTCTGGATAAGAATTGGACGTCCCTTATCGCCACCAGATACAATTTCTGGTTCTATAGGGACTTCGCACAGGAAGGGGACAGAAAGTTCATCGGCTATACGCTTTCCTCCTCCTTCCCCAAAGATCTTATAACGCCGATCAGGTAGGTCCGGCGGAATGAAATATGACATGTTTTCAACTATTCCTAAAACGGGAACGTTCACCTTTTCAAACATTACTAATCCCTTTCGCGCGTCGGCCACACTTAATTCATTAGCGGTGGTGACAATTATCGCGCCCGATAGGGGAGCTAGCTGGGTAAGCGTGAGTGCCGCATCCCCCGTTCCTGGAGGAAGGTCGATTATTAAATAGTCCAACTCGCCCCAATGCACATCGGTAAGGAACTGCTTGATTACGCCATGTACCATGGGTCCGCGCCAAATCACCGGACTCTCTTTTGTTAAGAAAAAACCCATGGACATGACGCGTAATCCGAACGCTTCCAATGGGAGGATGACTTTTTCTTCGCCTTCAACTCGGGTTTCTGGGCGCCGATTTAACCCCAGCAAGAGCGGTAATGAAGGCCCGTATACATCAGCATCCAAAAGACCGACAGATGCTCCAGTTTCTGAAAGAGCCAATGCCAGGTTTACCGCCGTCGTACTTTTGCCGACCCCACCCTTGCCAGATGCCACTGCGACAGTGTTCTTAACCCCTGGAATTATTGATTTGTTTGGATCTTGCGATCCTCCCCTGGTCTGGGCAGTCATTTTTATGTTTACCGCATTCACACCTGAAAGGGCACTTACTCGCTCTCGGGCTTCTCGTTCGAATTCTGCTTTTACGGGACAGGCTGGGGTCGTCAGCTCAATCGAGAAGGAGACAGACGACTCTATGATTGAGAGATCTTTGATAAATCCGAGATCAACGATGCTCTTGCCAAAATCTGGATCTACGATTGGTCGAAGAGCCTCGAGTATTTGTCCTTCGTTTAAATCTTCCACAGAACGAAGGTAAGCTGGCTAGTTGTTCTGTCAACTCGAAAATCTGAGAAAGCTATTATAGGAGGGACGGGAGAGAAATGACCGAACTAGACGAAGCTTTGAGTAGGTTCCACGAACTTTCACCAATATGGGGGGGTGAGCTGGCCAACCATGGTCCAATGGCCTGCGAGACCTTGGAAGAACTAGGCCATTCTGCCTTGATTCCGGCGATGGTGGATCGTTACGCGCCGAGAGTTCCTCTTATGCCAAAGGGAAAACCACTCCAGAAAGAGAGTGCCCGGGATTCCCTTGGCCATTCAAATCTTGCCGCGGACTGGATAGCAACTTTCGAAGAGCGACTATCAAAAGAACCCTGGCATGACGTTCTTCTATCGGCACTGGGGTTGCTCTGCGATGGTCTGTTTGGGGCAGGAGGCCACGGCTACCTGCGCACTGCACACGCGGTGAGAGCGCTAAAAAAAAGAGATACGGAATGCCGCAGGCGAGAGCTAGCTCATGGCCTTGGTTATTGGGCTGCCACGTATCAAGTGCTTCCGGGGGAGCCTGGAAAAAATAGTAGAGGTTCGTTCAAAAACGCTTTAGAAAACTTAAGATCTCCATCTGCTTTTGATTCCGATCAACTGTTCACTAGATCGGTGGATGGCTTTACCCAACTCAGCTCGTTTCGAGATGCGGTAGCTTGGCCTTCTTTCTCTTCTGAAAATGCAATAGCCGATTCCTACGAAATGATTCGAATAGCGGCGGACTGCTTTCAAAACACAGATTCTGGTTGGCTTGCTGCGGCTCACGGGATCACGACAGCTTCGGCAATTAGGTTGTTTGGTCTAGATTCTAAAGATGCCATTCTGATGAAGCTGACCCGTCGAGCTTGGCAAGTTTGCCTGTGCTTCTATGCCCTTTGTCCAAAAAATCGAATACCGGAGAAAAATGGGAACCAGGTGAAGTCGAAATTATACAAAAGCGTCGAGGAGATAGGCTACCTGGCAGCGTGCAGCCTAGATGAACACATCATCAAGTTAACCGAGGCATGTATCCGCGAATTTAATTTAGGAGGTGATGAGATTCTTCTCGAGATAGCCTCGAGAGCCGTAACGAATCTCGAGACGAAAGGATTAAGGGTGTGCTGAATTATCCGCTCTTGTTTAGAGCGCGTAAACCCCCTTCTCGAACTTTTCTTTATGCAGCTAAACTACCGTATTCACTGAAGAAGTTAATTTCCTATCTAAGGAAAGGTCGCCCTAAATTCTTCGAACGTGGCCATATGTGAATGCTACATCTCCAAAACGCCGGTTTCGACAATTAGAGGCCTTTTCGCTTGACGATCCTGTCCACTCACATCTAGATGAGAATTGCAGCGATGCAGCCGGTCATAAGTGTGGAGAGAGTACCCGAAAGAACACACCGAAGACCTAAGTTTGCTATTTCGGCCCTCCTTTGTGGGGCCATTCCTCCTATACCACCTATCAAAATCGCAAGAGATCCGAAATTTGCGAACCCACACAATGCATAAGCGCTGATGATTTGCGATCTTTCACTAAGACCACCGCTGCTGATCAGCCCTGAAAGTTGTTCGAAAGCAAGGAATTCGTTTAAAACCGTCTTTACGCCGAGGAGTGCTCCCACTGTCTGAGCCTCAGACCACGGAATTCCGAGTAGCCACGCAACGGGAGCAAACGCCCATCCGAAAATCATCTCTAAAGAAAGATCAGAAATACCGAAAGCTGTTCCCAGAAAATTAATACCATCATTTAGAAGGGCAACTAAGGCAACAAATACTATAAGCAAAGTACCTACACAAGCAGCTAGGCGCATTGCTCCTAGAGCTCCTTGCGATGCTGCATCGATAAGGTTAACGCTATCAGGTCTAGCTAATTTCATTTCGTTGCCTGCTGTTCCGTCATTCCGGTTCTCAGGAACCATTACCTTCGATATAACAATTCCTGCAGGTGCAGATATCAAACTTGCAACTATAAGGTGTCCTGCAAACGACTGTCCGCCTAACAACCCCGAATATGCTATGAGTACTGACCCAGCTACGGTAGACATTCCAGTTGTCATTAGGCAAAAGAGTCCTGATCGCGTCATTTTCTCGATATAGGGCCTTACCAACAAAGGAGCCTCAGTCATGCCAACGAAAATATTCGCTGTTGCAGCTAGGCTCTCCGCTCCCGAAATATTCATTGTTTTTTTCATTAAATACGAAAATGCTTCTACCAGTTTTTGCACAAGTCCAAGGTGATAAAGTATGCCGATGATGCTTCCACTAAATATGATCACAGGGAGCACTCCGAAAGCAATCGAAAAGTTATCCTTTGAGATTTCACCGAAAACAAAATGTACGCCTGACTGAGAATACCCAAGTATCTTCACGACGAATTTGTTCGCTCCAACAAAAACCAGTTGACCTAATTCGGTACGCAAGAGAAGACTCCCGAATAAGACCTGCAGACTTATTCCCCAGAGTACAACTCGCCAAGGAAATGCTCTCCTCCTTTCAGAAACTATCCATGCGATACAAATCATCGCAAAGAGGCCCAAAATTGGTATTAAACGTTCCATGGTTTCTATTTTACTCGTGAAGAAAATTTTGCGATTAATTGCTTAGTTGTATCTACAGGATTAGGAGAGTTAGCAATTTCCGATATGACGGCAAAACCTTGTGCTCCTCCAGCGCTTAATGTCGAGACGTTGTCGCAATTAATTCCTCCAATAGCAATTACAGGAATAGGAGAAGCCGCCGCCACCGCGTCTTTTAAATATGTTATTCCACGCTCGGTAAAACTTGATAGTTTAGTGGTAGTAGAGAAAATTGGTCCGAATGCAATGTAGTCAACGTTGTCTTTCTTTGCTTTTGTAACTTGCTCAATGTTATGAGTGGATCTTCCGATTAGTAGGCGCTCACGAATATTGATCGGGATCATTGTAGGGGAAATATCCTCCTGCCCCAAATGAACACCATCAGCTTCACTTGCCAGAGCAATATCAAAGCGATCGTTTACAAAAAATAATTTATTGTTTAATCGGGTTAAATTACGGAGTGCTTTTGACCATTTGAGGACATCGATATCTGTCGATACTTTTGTACGTAACTGAAGTACGTTGGCACCACCCCTAAGCGCACTTTTTGCCTGATCTATAAGCGTGTTTCTCCAATTTCCATCATCTACAAGGACATGTAAGCCGCATATTCCTTTGCGGTTATCACGTAGCGAAGAATGTTTGAAGAGCTGTTTCAAATTAAGTTTAGGGATCGATGTCTATGCCTAGATCAACAATCTTTTTCCTCAATGTGTTGCGATTAATACCAAGAATAGATGCAGCCTTTATTTGGTTACCTTGGGTGTGGAGCAGGACTCGTGCTAGTAGAGGACGTTCTACTTTTGCTACGAGATTCCTGTAGAGTTCCGTTTTCCCCAAATCGAGTGAACTGTCGGTCTCGCGTGCCACGAGTTCTTCAAGTGAGGAAGTGTTTTCAAAAACTTGATCAGTTTCCAGAAATTTGAAATCGTTTGGAGTAAGAACTTCTGAAGCGCTCAATACTACACCACGCTTGACAGCATTCTCAAGTTCTCGAACATTACCCGGCCAGTGATAACGTTTTAAAAATTCAACGCAATCATCTGAAAGACGGCCTACCCCGCTTCCACTCTTAACTCCGTAACGGTTCATAAAGTAGTTGGCTAATACTTCGATGTCTTCATTCCGTTCTCGAAGGGGAGGAATGTCAATTGGTATTACTCGTAACCGGTATAGTAGATCTTCTCTAAAGGTTCCTTCCGTAACGGCATTATCGAGATCGCGATGTGTAGCAGTGACAATTCTTACGTCGGACTTGATAGGTTTTTCCCCGCCAACAGGCGTAACTTGTCCGCTCTGTAAAACTCGAAGAAGTTTGCTTTGCAAAGCGATCGGCATATCTCCTATTTCATCGAGGAACAAGGTTCCTCCATTAGCCTCCCTAAAACGCCCGAGTCTTCGATCTACTGCGCCAGTAAAGGCTCCACGCTCATGTCCAAACAATTCGCTTTCAAGAAGCTCGTGAGGGATCGCCGCGGCGTTTATTGCTATAAATGGTAGTTCGCATCTTGCACTTGCTGAATGAATAGCCCGGGCAACAAGTTCTTTACCAGTCCCACTTTCTCCCGTGATTAGTACGGACACATCGCTAGACGCCACACGCCCGACGGTTTTAAAAACTTCCAATAGGGCTTTGCTTCGCCCTACCAGTCGCTCGTCAGTACTAACAGTACGGGTTGAGCTGTTCTGTGCGGAACGCACTTCATCGGCGAGCGCCCTTGCACTCATTATCTCCTTCGTAAGGTTCCGTACCTGATCAAGGCCAAACGGTTTTACTAAGTACTCAAAAGCTCCTCGTTTCATAGCTTCAACTGCATTTTCCAAGGTGCTTTGTGCGGTCATGATTACGATCGAGGCTGTAGCACCCAAATCTGTAGCCTTTGCAAGTATCTCAAGACCGTTTTCCCCAGGCATCCGTATGTCTAAAAATGCAATGTCAAAATCAGTTTCGGTTAGAAACTGCAAGGCTACGTCTCCATTTTCGGCCTCAGTTACATTAAATCCTTGATCCAAAAAAGCCTCTTTTAAAAAGGTTCTAATCGAACGTTCGTCGTCAGCAACTAGGATACGGGCGCTCACGGTGTGTTACCTTTGATTCGTTTCATGACGTCCTCAGCGGAAGTGTTACGCTCACTCGTGCACCATTGGGCGATTCGTTACGGATTGAAAAGGTTCCTCCATGTAAGTTCGTCCAATATTCAGATATTGCGAGTCCTAAACCAGTTCCATCGATTCGACTAGTTACAAAAGGAGTGGTTGCCTTTGGCAGGATTTCTTCCGGAAATCCGGGTCCGTTGTCCGCAAAGGAGATAGAAACCATTTGAAGTGGAGCTTCTCCAGGATTCGCAATTCTATGATCGATCTCAATTTTAGTAATCAAAGTTATCTGCTTTGATTTTTCTTTACCCAAGACTTGACAGGCATTTTGAATAAGATTCACGAAAATTTGCGTAAGTCGATCTGGGTCAGCCCAGAATTCTGGTATCGACGGGTCATAGTTCCGGACAAATACAATGTCTGATCCAATGGGATCGAGTTCTGTAAGCCGTAGGACTTTGTCGACGATTTTATGGATATTAATTTTCTGAGGTGATAGTTTTTCTTCAGATCCAAAAACCATTAAGTCGTCTACGAGTCGAGCTATCCTCATCGATTCTTCAACGATTAATTCGGCGAGAGATCGGGATTTTTCTTTTTTTGTCCGAGCCTTAAGAAGTTCGGCAGCACCTCGTATACCACTAAGGGGATTCTTGATTTCATGTGCCAACCCGGTTGCAATTTTCCCGAATGATTCATGCTTTTCACGTTCAGTATTTTTCCGAAGCAGGGTCTTTTGTGGGGTCAAGTCACGCAAGATTACCAGGCAACCTTCCGGTTCGAGAGTTACTCCAATTGGAGAAACTGAAAGTTCAACCTGTATATCATCGCTGTATCGCCGCCTCATTATAAGATCGCTTTCTACGGTCGGCTGCGATCCTTTGAGAACCCGTTCCACGGCATTTGCAATTTCAGTTCTATCGCCCAGGACGTTCTCTAGATGAAGCCCCTCGCTTTTCTCGGCGCTAATCTCGAGCATTTGTTGGGCCTCGGCGTTTAGAAATTTCACCTCTTGGTGTCTGTCAACGACTAACGCGCCGCCTACGATGGCCTCTAGAATTTTGGCGGAAGAATAAACCATTTGTTCCTAACTGAAGGATTGGGTTGCTTTAGCCGGTCCTTTAAATGCGCCCGTGATACATCGTCGCCTGAATAACCGAAGAGATTTCCGTGCTCAAAGTTCTTAAGGAATCCGAGATTCCGTTGTTGGCCAATACTCGCTAATTTGCAAGTTTCGCTGTAACACCATTAAGGGAGCCAATTTGTCCTCCAGGGCGTCTAGGGGCTGAATTTGGCTTCGACGTATGGCAATCGCCTAATTTTTAGGCAACTTAGCGCGGACACCCTCAAACGTCGATTTTTTTTAAAAGGACTATTGTCTAAGCTATGCAAACCAATCTTTCCCTTCAGGATGCTCAGTTAGCGGTTTTAGATAGGATCGAGCTCCTGCCAACTGAGACCATTTCAACTCAACTAGCCTACGGCAGGGTCCTGGCTGAAACGATCGTATCGACGAGAACGATACCCCCATGGGATTGCTCTGCGATGGATGGATATGCAATTCGTTCCAAGGACCTCCTAACCGTAGCAAATGAGGGTCCTATTCCCTTGAAATTGGTATTTGAAGTGGCTGCAGGGGGTCGCCCACTTAGACGACTGGAGACTGGTGAGGCTGCCCGAATTTTTACCGGTGCTCAAATTCCACCGGGTGCGGACACGGTAGTACCCCAGGAAGACGTAAAGCGGACTGGAGAAAAGATTGAATTCACTCGAGCGGTTCTCTCCGGTGAGCATGTAAGGTTCGCAGGCGAAGATGTAAAAGATGGCGATCAAATTCTGAGCCATGGAAGCATTCTTCGTTCTCCTCAACTTGGTCTCTTAGCATCAGTTGGACGTACCTTGGTGCCCGTGGTCCAGAGGCCTTCCGTGGCAATAGTTTCGGGTGGTGACGAGTTGGTGGAGCCCGATCAAGACCTGCGAAAAGGCGGAATTATTGCATCGAATGCGTATGCCATTGCGGCCGAATGCGCATCCTTTGACATTAAACCTCGGAATCTTGGCATAGCGGAAGATCGTCCGGAAGATTTGCAGAGGCTAATTCGTTCTGGCCTAAATTCCGATGTGCTTATAAGTACAGCTGGAGTTTCCGTTGGTGACCATGACAATGTTCGTCCCGTTTTAAAGGAGATGGGCTGCGATTTTCACTTTTGGGGGGTTAGGATGAAACCTGGATTCCCGGTTCTTTTTGGATCATTTCCTAATGGACCTATTGTTTTTGGCTTGCCTGGAAATCCCGTTTCTTCTCTTGTGACCTTTTTGAAATTGGTTCGTCCGGCTTTAAGAAAGATGTGTGGCTTCAAGAATCTATATTTACCAACTTCAAAAGCAGTTTTACTTGAAAGCATGGAAAAGAAACCCGGGAGGCGTCACTTCGTTAGAGTTTTATTTGAGAACCATAATGGCAGGCTAGGTGTTAGGAGTACTGGTAACCAAAGCTCAGGAGTTCTCCGATCTATGGCAACCGCCGACGGACTTCTCGACTTTCCCGAGAAAGAAAGCCACCTTTCTAGAGGATCAGAAGTATTGGTCCACTTGCTTAAAGAAGATTTCGTCTCGTAGGACCCAAAAACACGACCTCCCCATTGCCTATCTTGCGTTAGGACAGTCTTTAACTACGCTAGCAAATCGAACGAGATTAAGAATTGGAGATTTCTGGAATGAATGACCATGTAGCGGATCATTCGCACGATGGTGCTGGACTCAGAGAATTATATGAGCAAATTCGGGGGACCACACACAACCTGATCGAACCCCTTAGTCCGGAGGACTGTCTCGTGCAGTCTATGCCAGATGCAAGTCCTACAAAGTGGCATCTCGCACATACAACTTGGTTTTTCGAGACTTTTTTTTTGAGACAGTACGTACCTAATTACCAAGATTACTGCGATAGTTTTCTTTATCTCTTTAATTCATATTACAACGGGGTTGGCGAGCAGTACCCAAGGCCAGGTAGAGGTTTGATATCCCGCCCCTCCTTACAAGAGGTAATCGATTACAGGAGAAGCATTGACGAGTGCGTTTTAGAACAGATTGATAAGGGGGTACCCCGGAGAGCGTTAGATTTAATAACTCTTGGTCTCCATCACGAGCAGCAGCATCAGGAACTAATACTGACGGACGTCAAGCACATGTTCTCACTTAATCCAGGTATTGCCTCTTACTTAAGTAGAGACACCCCTCAAAAAAAAGTCGATGACTCTTTGTTTTGGGTTCCCTACGAGGGTGGTGTTTTTCGCTTCGGTCACGAGGGTAAATCTTTTTGCTTCGATAACGAGTATCCAAATCATGAAGTTCTATTAAGCTCTTTCTTGTTGGCCTCGCGCCTAACTACAAACTTGGAGTTCCAACAATTCATTGAGGACGGTGGATATAACAAGCCGGAGTTATGGCTGTCTGAAGGCTGGGAAATGGTTAGGAATGAAGGATGGACTGCCCCTCTTTATTGGCAAAAGCGCTCATCAAATTACATCACTAAAACGCTTTGGGGCACTCACGAAATAGTTGGTAGTGAACCTGTTGTTCATTTAAGCTTCTACGAAGCGGATGCATTTTCTCGATGGGCAGGCTCGAGATTGGCCACTGAGTATGAATGGGAACACGCAGCTTCGAATCTAAAATCAACTGGAAACTTCCTAGATAGTGGCAATCTGCACCCCAGTTCGCTTGTGCCGGACTGCTCCGATGACCCAAAACAGATGTTCGGAGATGTGTGGGAGTGGACAGCTAGTCCGTATGTACCGTACCCAGGCTACCGTCCGGCCGAAGGAGCAGTCGGAGAATACAACGGTAAATTCATGTGCAATCAGTATGTTTTACGTGGGGGTTCGTGTGTCACTCCCCAGCGTCATATACGTCCAACGTATAGGAATTTCTTTCCCGCTCATGCTCGTTGGCAGTTCAGCGGTCTTAGACTTGCGAAGGATGCCTGAAGTTTTAGAGGTTTATGTAACAAAAGGTAGAGACTGTCCTGAATCGTACACTGAATTTCATTTATGGTTGCTCGCTAAGCGATCCAGAAAATGATCCTAGAGATCCTGTCTTTTTAGAGCTCAGGCACATGACCATTCCCGAGGGTTTATCATTTTGGGGATATGAAGACACCACTCGTTCTGACGAGAGTCAAGTTTCAGTGGAATAGGAACTTCAATTAATTTCGTTTTCGGGTCCTTTCGATAATTTTCGTAGTTCTAAGGTTTGGAATTTGCCTTAGCCTACGCACTTCAATTGGGAAGTCCTTAGGAATATCATTCTCATAAAGCTCTCGTAAGCTCCAGTCGCCTCCCTTAGTGTAAACGTCGGGACGGAGCTGTCGGATTATCTCCAGTGGAGTTTCTTCACCGAAGAAGGTGACCCAGTCCACGCTTGCAAGGCCCGCTAAAAGTTCCGCTCGTTGTCTCTCTGGGACGATCGGTCGTCCTCTTCCCTTGAGTTGTCTGACGACCTTATCTCGATTCACGGCCACGATTAGACGATCTCCCATTGATTGTGCTTGTTCTAACGAGCGAAGATGCCCGACATGCAGGAGGTCGAAACAGCCACTAGTAAAAACCACGATCTGTCCCTTTTTCTGGGCGAGCACAATTCTTTTGGCAGCTTCACGACGTGAAAGGACAGAATCCCTGGCATTCGGCATTTTTCTCTTACTCCCCTAGTTTTGGTAGGCATTAACCCACGTCTAAGTGAAGGATGGCGGAACCTAGCGGATCTCGGTGCATTTTATCACTTGTTTTCATTGGTCCCTAGACCTCGCGTCTAGAGTTGTATTTTCAGAAAAATTCCTGGTGACCCTCGGCCCTTACCTCGCAATCGAGGCAGTTGAGCGAATATAAGTAGTCCTATCAGAAGTCACAGCATCCTCATGGGATGTCCTTTTGTATAGTGGCCAGAGTAACCTGTCGCAATTGCTTATCAGGAGGCGCTTATTGAAGATCGATTAACTCTTTTGGCCGATGTGGCTGGGATCGTATCTCGCTCGCACGACCTCGACGAGACTTTGGATAACGTTGTGGATCTGGTCTCTCGGAGGCTTGAGGTAGACCTTTGCTCGATTTATCTCTCCGATCTCGATCGACAACGGCTCAATCTCGCAGCCACGAATGGGTTGACCCGTGAATCTGTGGGCAAGGTTTCTTTGGCTTTTGGGGAAGGTCTTGTTGGGCTCGCAGCTGGGGACGCCGCGCCAGTCTATGCCTCGGACGCTATAAACGATCCAAGGGCTCGACTTTTCCCGGAAACAGGAGAAGATCGGTATCAAACCCTCCTCGCGGCGCCTCTCAGAGTAGGCCAGATAGTTGCCGGGGTTTTGGTAGTACAGACTCTGAAATCGAGAGAATTTACAGAAGGTGATATTGCTCTTCTTGATACCTGCACGCAACTTATATCGCCGACAGTAGTTAATGCTCACATGCTATCGCTACCCGAAGGCACTACTCGTGAGTTAGATAGCTTGACTCAGCAGTTCGCGTCTGGTGACCGCCAGCGCGAAAAGAATTTTGAACTGAGAGGTTCGGCAACATCTCCCGGTGTCGCAATTGGTGAAATTCATTACCTGGAGGACCCGCTCGAGCTCGATCGCCTGGAATATGTGCCAAGCTCGGACCCTGCAAGAGAGAGAGAAGATCTCCTTGCGGCAGTTGAAGAAGCACTGAGAGAGCTACACGGTGTTCGTGACGAGGCCGGATCGCGTTTTGGGCCAGAGTTTTCGGCGATTTTCAACACCCACATACAAATTTTAGAAGATAAGGGCTTTATGAGCCGTCTGGGCGAGGCAGTCGACGAAACAAAAAACGGAATCACTGCAATCCGTAAGGTACGAAGCCATTACGCTGGGATGTTCAGCCGTATGCAGGATGTTTATTTTCGAGAACGTGGAGTTGACGTTGAAGATGTAGCCAGACGAATTGCGTCGAAACTACTGGGAGTAAGGCGAGAAAATTTCCCGGTTTCTGAAGGGGCAATCTTGGTGACTGAGAGCTTATTGCCCGCTCATTTTGCTTTACTCGAAACAGATCGCATTGCGGCGCTTGTTTCTGAACGAGGAGGACCCAACAGTCACGGGGCGATCTTTGCCCGCGCCCTGGAGATTCCGACTGTCACCGGGGCAACCGGAATAACCTCTGCAATGAGATCTGGTGAACTTTCAATAGTTGACGGAAGCACCGGCTCTGTTTTTCTGTCTCCTGACGAAAATTTGCAAATTGAATTCGAGCGCGTGCGTGAACGCTATGCACTAGTCGTAGATCATCTGGATGCTTTGAAAGAGAGACCCTCAGAAACCCTCGATGGACATAGGATATTGTTGACTGCCAATGCAGGCCTGCTTGCAGATTTACGGCATTGTGACCAGCACGGCGCAGAGGGGATAGGGCTTTTTCGGACGGAGCTCCTTGCATTGGTACAGAGGAGGTTCCCTCCAGAGAGTGAGCAGCGGCAACTTTACGAACGGGTGGCGAACTCAATGTCTCCCCGTCCTGTAACTATCAGAACTTTAGATCTGGGAGGTGATAAGGGGCTCCCCGGGCTTGAGCAGGAAGAAAATCCTCAACTCGGTCTTCGATCTATCCGCCTTTCGCTTTCTAATGAGGAAGCCTTTCGTACTCAGCTGCGCGCAATTCTTAAGGCTAGTGTTGGTCGCAACATTAGATTGCTTTTACCAATGATTTCGAGCATCGAGGAGCTAATCAGAGCGCGAGATCTGGTAGAAAAAACGAAAGAAGAGCTTTCCGGGATGGGTATAACTTTCGATGAGACCCTTCCAGTTGGTGTTATGGTCGAAGTGCCCAGTGCTGCTTTAATAGCTTCGTCGTTGGCGGAATATTCAGACTTCTTCAGCATTGGGACCAATGATCTCACTCAATATACGTTAGCTGTGGATCGGGGAAACGAGCGGGTCGCACACCTCTACGATGCACTTCATCCAAGTGTTTTGAGCTTGATTCAGATGACGGCCGCTGCCGGACGGGAGAGAGGAATACCAGTTTCTGTCTGCGGCGAGATGGCTACTAGCCCTCTTGCGATTCCGCTTCTAGTGGGTCTTGGTATAGGGGAGCTCTCCGGAACCCCAAGTGCGGTACCGATTGTCAAGGAGATAGTTCGATCTCTGCGCTATGCAGAACTCCAAAAGGATGCCGATGAGGCAGTGAGGTTGGGTACTGTTCAAGAGGTGCATCAACTGTGTTCTGAGCGACTGCGCTCGTCGGGCCTACTTCAGCACGCTGAGATCGGACCCTGGCTTGCGAGGACCACCGTCGAGGAGTCCTAGGGCCGTTTTCATCGTGGAAGGATCTCTTATTCGAGCATCCCGTAAAGTTTCTTAGTTAATTCGTTAAGTGAATTCTCCAACTCTTCTGTGGCCCGACGGATTTGTTCTTCAGTGGCATTTTTGTCAATTCTGATCTTCTGGCCATAGGCATATCTGACCCGAGCAAAAGGAAGAGGGAGGATGGTCCCATCCCAGCTCCGAAACCGTATCGCCGGTTTTGCGGCGATTGCAGCTGGTAGAATTTCCACTCCGGCAATTTGCGAGAGGTGGAGTGCTCCCGGCTTACTTTCGAGGGCGGGTCCCTTAGGTCCGTCAATTAGTACGGCTACCCCAATTCCTTCGCGGAGAGCTCTAATAGCCCCAAGTGAAGCCCGAGTGCCTCCCCGACTACTGGATCCCCTTAAAGAGGCTCCGTATCCGAGTGGACCGAGTATTGATTCAATGAGGTCGCCATCGCGGCTTCGACTCACAAGGATTTTATATCCTCGATCTCTCCAAAGGTATGCAGCACATATGAATCCACTGTGCCAGAGAGCACCCACGAATGCCCCTTCACTCGGTCCGGGTCCCTGAACTCGCCAAGTAGACCCGAGTAATCGGAGAAACCATCCTCCGATTCGGCCCAAAGGGGCTCCTAGAAGCCAGGAAGAAGGGTTTCTAGAGCTTTTACGACTTTTTTCCATAAGCCTCCAGAGGAGCTAGCCTTAGACAAACCTAGTAAACTTAATTGGTTATTAGAATAGCTCCATGAGTCGACGGCGGGGTAACACTGTGTTAGCCACTCCACCGTTCACTAAGCTTTAAAGGGCATATGCAGGAAAAATCCGCTCAAGCAATAACATCCTCAGTCGAGCCCCCCGATCAGACTCCGTCATGGTGGGAGGTCGTGGGAGCATTCGCCTCGCTTACGAAGCCGAGAATTCTCCCACTTGTGATTTTTTCTGGGACGCCCGCCTTGGTGATGGCTGCCGGCGGATGGCCCGAACCGCGTTTTGCCTTTCTGGTCTTGTTAGGTATCGCAATTGCTGCGGCCGCGGCGAATACTCTAAACTGCTACATAGAGAGGGATTTAGATGCCAAGATGGTTAGAACCTCTAGTCGGCCCTTACCCAGTGCTCGATTGGCTCCCATTTCAGCTCTCGTTTTCGGTCTCTCGCTGTCCCTAATAGCAGTTATAGTCCTCTACCAGGTAGGTGGTCCCCTTGCAGCGGGTTTAGGTGTTGCCAGCATTCTTTTCTACGTTTTCGTTTACACAATCTGGCTGAAGCCTCGTAGCACGTGGAACGCGGTTGTGGGCGGTGCTGCGGGAGCGGCGGCTCCACTGATTGCGGATGCAGCCGTTAGCGGGACAGTGGGAGCTCCGGGTTGGTTGCTCTTCGCAATAATTTTCTTTTGGCAACCCCCACACGTTTGGGCGATTGCACTATTCAGAAAGGCTGATTATCAAGCTGCAGGTATACCGATGCTTCCGAATAAAATTGGTGACCAACCGACACGATGGCAGATGCTTTGGTATACCGTTGGCCTGGTACCGATCACATTCGCTCCTATTGCTCTTGGATTTTTAGGTATGGTCTATGCGATTCCGGCAGTGTTTTTAAATTTTTGGTTTGTTTGGCAGTCGTTGCGAGTTCTTCGGGAACAGGACGATGCTTCAGCTCGCAGAATGTTTCAAGTCTCG
>DKAI01000020.1 GCA_002450755.1 Deltaproteobacteria bacterium UBA6930 | reverse complement strand
GCAGCAAGATTATAGATTTCGTCTGGACGAAAATCTTGCAGGCATTTAGCAACGCTTACCGGGTCCGTAATATCTCCCCAAACAAGATGAAAATCCTTATCTCGAATGTGGTCAATACGGTGCCTGTTGATTGACGAGGTTCGGCGAAGCATCCCGACGACAACGTAATCTAACGAGAGCAGGTACTCGGCCAGGTAAGACCCATCTTGACCATTGACCCCTGTAATAAGGGCTACTTTCTTATTCGGACTCATTTTTCCTCAGCTACCAGCTCTACCCTATGCGCCATCACAGCGATCAGAAGTCCCAAGCTCCCCATAAACGACAAAACTCCTGCAGTACCAATTCCATAGGCCATTGCATACACGAAAATGTATAGGGAAGGCTTGCTCTGATCGAGTTTATTCCCTCTAGGCCATAGTCTAACTAATATATAAGCAGCTGATATAGAATAGAAAATTAATCCCCAAAATCCATATTTAGCCAAAATATGGAACAGGGTGTTGTGGGCTGTTTGCAAGATTCGATACCCGTGACGGTCGAAGTATTCGATTTCGCATTCGTAGTCGCCTTTTCTCCTGACCTCCTCACCTTCCCCTGGATTTACGCTAAAACGGATGTCCACATCGCATTGGTAATTTAAGTCGCCTAAAAAAAGGTAACTCAGCGGGCGTGAGAGTATATGCGTCCATAGTTCAATCCTTGTACTCACATTGCGGGAAGCCTGGTCCTGCCTCTGCTCTTCAACTTCTCTAACATTTATAGTAGCGACCTGTTGCTTAATGATTTCTTCCTTTTCACTACGCTTCCCTTGACTCCCTACGAGTTCAGATACAAAGGAAGTGAGTTGCGAGCTGACCTTCTCGACCGGAAAGTAAATCGGATGAACGTAGTTGAGTAAAAGAATCAGACATATGATAGAAAACGAAAGAACCTTTTCTTTGATGCGGAATTTTCGATTCAGAAATAACCATAAAACCAAGCTGGCACCGGTACCGACCATAGCCGACCTCGAACCGGCCAGTGTCATTAAAATAGCAAAGGCTATTAATAGAGTTAATTTCTGACCGTAGCGAGCTGACGGAAGTATGCAGCATAAAACCGTTAGACTTCCGAAAAAAAATCCTGCGGAGTTATGCGAAGGGAAAACCATCAGAAAATGGGTCTCATCCCACATCGTACTTCTGTCAGATCCAAGACAAGTCACGATCGACCCGATCGCCACCAGACTAAGAACTAACCAAACACGCGAAAGATCAACGCGAAAAAACGAGTTTTCAAAACTGGAACCTAACAAGACAAATGATGCCACCAAGAAAGTCTGAATAAAAATAACCTTCGTCCAGTGATAGGTAGGAACCTCAAGAAAAAATAAATTTGCAGCGAGAAGAGTGATCTGAATAGAAACCAAAATGGGTAAAAACATTTTAGCTTCGCACAGCGTTCGTATGAAGACGGGTATTTTAAAAGACCATTTGTTTTTCAGTGGCATTTCATCCACTTCGACTGCGCAACGCAAATCATCTCAAATCCTAAAATCATTTGTAAATTGGACCAGGTTTTCTGGGGTTCATTACTTACGGTTGTAGGGATCTTCAAGCCTTATTATATCGTCTTCTGCAAAAGAAGATCCAGTTTGCACCTCAATCACTTCGAGTCCTTCCGATGTTTCATTACGAAGTTGGTGTACCTGGCCAACCGGTATGAACACTGATTCGTTGGCGCAGAAAACACTTTCTTGTCCATCCTGTACCACCGTAGCCCGGCCACTTGTCACGATCCAGTGCTCAGAACGGTGTTCGTGACGCTGCAATGAAAGGCTCCCGCCGGGATAGACGTGGAGAATCTTAACTTGGTAACTACCAGCAACTGACAGACGTTCGAACCAACCCCAGGGGCGATAATCTCGATCGCCTTCATCCGCCTGTAACTTGCCACTTTCCTGTAGTCGCCGGACTACCATTCGAACGTTTTGCGCCTGGGACCTATCTGCGATGAGAACTGAGTCCGCCGTCGAGACGGCAAGAACGTGATCTAAGCCCAATCCAACAATCATCTTGTCATCTTTACCAGACCACAGAGTACTGTTACGACAATTGTACTGATGAGTCTCCCCATGCAAGACATTGCCCTCATCATCAGTACCGTACTCGCGCCTAACTGCCTCCCAGTCACCCAGATCCGACCACTTCCCAGAAAAGAAAACGCATCCAATGTGTGGGGCTTTCTCCATAAAAGCATAGTCGAAACTTTCCTCCGGAACGTCCCGCCAGGCCTCAGAATCGAGGCGAACAAAATCGAGATCTTTCCTCGCCCCCTGGTACGAAAGTACGACGGACTGTCCCATTTGAGGCGCAATTTTGCCTGCGAGCTCCAGCAAATAACTAGCGCGAAAGAGAAATAACCCTGCATTCCAGAGGTAAGAACCATCATCGATATACTTCTGGGCCAACTCAACGTCCGGCTTTTCGGTGAATGCCGCGACAGACATAATAAATTCGGTTTCGTCTGAGACTTGGATATAGCCATATCCTGTTTCTGGCCGATCCGGACGAGTACCGAAGCAAATAATCTGACTTGTTTCGAGAGTAGCTGACGCACTACGAATCATATCAGCGAAGGTTTCTACCTCGGGGATATAATGATCCGAAGGCATTACTAGAACCACGCCATCCGGATCTATCGAGACGACATGATTGGCAGCAGCGAGAATCGCAGGGGCTGTGTTCTTAGCCGTAGGCTCGATCAGCACTTCAGCCTTTTCAATTCCAATCTCTGCGAGTTGCTGACGGACAAGAAATCGGTAATCCGACGCCGTAATAATAACTGGTTGGTGCTTCGTATCTAAACGCAGTGCAGCCTGTTGAAACAAACTGTGCTCTCCTGCGAGTTCTAAAAACTGTTTGGGATAACTTTTACGTGAAAGTGGCCAAAGTCGTGTCCCGACACC
>DKAI01000208.1 GCA_002450755.1 Deltaproteobacteria bacterium UBA6930 | reverse complement strand
AACTTGGCCTCCGTAGCTTCTATAGGAGCGTTATGGGTATCTCCATCGTTAATGCAGATCGTTGAATTCATTCCATCTTCATTCCACTTGGCTCCCCACCCTCCACCAATGAGGCCCCCGGCGCAACGGTAGAAAGATCCTGTTTCCGGGTGTATACCGTTCATATCGACCACAGCCAGATCCGCGTGATGACCCGCCGGTACACGTTTCGGGATCGCGGGAGCAAGTGCTTTAAAAATGGTGTCAACGACTGTCATCGGTATGGTCATCCACCAACGCATAGCTGCCGGTTTAACGGCGCTAACCACTCGTTTGTCAGGTAATAGAACTTTTAATGGCTCATACGTCCCATCGTTAATTGGCCTGCCGATGGGATCTATCAAACAAGTGAAGGCTACCTGAGCCGCAGAAAGACCTGCGGTTCTCCCTGAATTATAGAAGCCTTCAACTTGTGGAGAGATGCCACTCATGTCCACGGTCATCTCATCTCCATCTACAGTCACACCAACATGGATTGGTATCGGTTCATCAACCACTCCATCGCCATCCATGAAACATTCCGCTTCGTAAAATCCGTCAGGTATTTCTATAACCGCGGCACGCGCTCGCTCCGCACTACGTTCCATTATAAAGCTCATTGAACCACTAATTTTTTCACGGCCATAGCGTTCAAGAAGGCTATTAAATCTCTTCTCTCCAGTTCTTACCGCTGCGATCTGTGCTCGAAGATCACCCATTGCTAAATCAGGATTACGAACATTTTGGCGAATGATTTTTATCAAAGTCTCATCCTGTTTACCTTGATCAAATAACTTCAGAACAGGAACCTGAAGTCCTTCGGAGAAAATGTCTCTCGTAATTCCGTTAAGTTGCCCACCGATGTCCATCCAATGGGCCATGGTTGCGGTAAACCCGACCACTTCATTCTCCTCGAATAATGGAAGCGTGAGAACAATGTGATTCAGGTGACTGCCTGTCGTATAGGCATCATTAGTTATGTAAATGTCACCTGGCTTCATCTCTTCGTGAGGGATTTCTGAAATTGTAGTTTTGATCGTTTCGCTCATTCCACGGATAAACATCGGGAGTCCTAGACCAATAGAAACTGTCTGTCCCTCTCTATCAAATAGACCTACTGTAAAATCAAGTGCCTCGTAAATAATCATGTTATACGCGGTACGCATCAAATTTATTTTCATCTCTTCTGTTACCGAGATGAATCCATGCCGTAAGATTTCTGCATCGACAGCATTCACTTTGAACCGTTGGTTAGACATTTAAACCCCCGAGACTGTAATCATGAGATGTCCATTTGGGTGGACTAAACAATCATCATTTTCAAAGAGAACCGTCGAAGTCGTCGTTTCACTTATTACACACGGTCCATTCACAAGGTCTTCAGGACAAAGGTCTTTGCGATCAAAAAAGGGAACTTCCTGGGTGAATCCGTCCCTGAAGTAAACATCACCATAAGATTTCGGTGACAACGGATTACTTCGTTTGGGTAGAGGTGAAAACTCTGGCTTGCGGGAAGCTTTTGTAGAAACGACCCTGAGTGTCACAATTTCCGCGGGTTCTTCCTCAGCGCTATGAGAATAGATCTGCTCATGAACAGAATCGAAAGTACTTTTAACTGTATCTACGCTCGAATTCTCAATATGCTCAAAAGCGACAGGTACTGTCACCGCATGTTCTTGTCCCACGTATCGCATGTCAGCAAAGAATTCCACACTATCAACCTCGCTTTCCACGCAGCCAATTCGTCCGGCTGACTCGATAATCATCTCCTTAAACGCATCTTTTACTACTGGAAATGAGTCGACAACCAAAGGCAAAATCCGTGTCAACGACGAGTAGCCTTTTGGATCAGCAAATAGCATCCCGTAAGCACTAAAGACCCCTGAGTTAGGAGGAATCAGTACTGATCCCATACCTAACTCTCGCGCAAGCTGCGTTGCGTGAAGTGGCCCGGCTCCTCCATAAGCGACTAACGAGAACTCAGCAGGATTGAGGCCTCGTTCAACGGTTACGGCACTAATCGCATAGGCCATCGAGGTATTAGCCACTCGGACTATGCCTTCCGCCGCCTCCTCCACACTAATACCTAATGGCATAGCCACGTCGCTAGATATAGCTTTTTGCGCAGCTTCAAGATTAAGTTCAAGTCCTCCGGCTAACGGCAGATGGTGAGAGAGACGACCGAGTACTACATTCGCGTCTGTAACCGTTGCTCTTATTCCGCCGAGACCATATGCGGCGGGGCCCGGTGAGGCTCCTGCACTTCTAGGCCCAACCCTGAGTTCTCCTAAATCTGTTGCGAAAGCAACACTTCCTCCTCCTGTCCCAACTTCATGAATATCCATGACGGCAGAAAGAATGGGGTGTCCAGTTCCATAAGAACCAGCGAAATACTGGTGCGCGATCCTCGGCACTCCATCTTCGATGACCCCTGCCTTGGCGGTGGTTCCTCCCATATCAAACGCCACTCCTGACTTAAGCCCAGCATCGTTCAAAACGGCTTGAGAGCCAATCACACCGCCCGCAGGACCAGATTCGACCAATGAGATGCAATTTCGCCGAGCTTCTTCAGAGCCAACCAATCCCCCATTCGACTGCATCAGATAAAAATGGCCTTTGAAGTTTTGATCGTCTAGTTGAGAATCCAGGTTGCCCACGTATTCGGTAACTCGAGGACCTACGTAGGCATTAGACGCTACAGTGGAAGTCCTTTCAAATTCACGATATTCCCTCGTCAACTCGTGAGACGCCGTTACAAAACAATTCGGGAGTCGTCGAGTTAGAATTGAAGAAAGCTGCTGCTCATGTTGTGGATCCACATAAGAGTGGAGCAAGAGGATAGCTACCGATTCGACTTCCTCAGCGTTTAAGCATTTCACCACTTCTTCAACGGATTCTAAATCGAGCGGCTCAAGTTCTCCCTCTGGCAAAACTCTCTCTGTCACTTCAAAGCGCAGGGATCTTGGAACTAAAGGTTGATGTTTCTTAAAGAACAAATTGAAGGAATCCGGTCGATTGATCCGTCCGATCTCATACACATCGCGAAATCCCTCAGTAGTTACAAGAGCGGTCCGCGCTCCCGTTCTCTCCAACAGCGTGTTGATCACGACTGTCGTGCCATGAACTAAAGTTTCAATCTTATCGAGACTCACCCCAGTCTTTTGAATTCCATCGAGAACAGCTCGTTCAAGTTCAGAAGAGCTGAGAACTTTAGCAAGACGGATTTGACTCGTCTTAGGATCAAAAACAATGACATCTGTAAACGTTCCCCCTATGTCGGTACCCGCTCTAATCACGATAACTTCCCCGCGCTCCACCTGGATTTTCCCTTGGACCGTAGTACCCAAAACCGAAGCCCGGCTCCGAGTCAAATCTCACACCCTGACAGGATGTTGCGAATTTTCGGTAAAGATCGATCAGTTCGTCTTCAGCTCTATAGTCAAAAGGATCTTGCAAAATCTTTTCAATTGAATCGCTGTTGCCTACCAAATTGTCCTTTTGCCAGCGAACGGTTTCTCGAAGAGAAACCACGGGATCAAACAAATCTCGATAATTTAATCGTTCTCTAATCTTTGAAGTGTCCGACAAACGATGGCTTGGAGAATGATGCTGCAACAACGGATAACCTGGACGGGCCAGTTCGTGTGGAAAACTCAGGATTTCCCATTCGTGACCCAGCTCCTCCGCAACTACCTGCGCAGTCATATAGACATCCAGTTGCCTATCGTCACCAACATTAAAGATTTCCCCCCGACTTGAATCAGCATGGTCCAAACAAAGAAGCACCGAATGGGCTGCATTTCCAGCAAATGCCGAAGTCGTAATCGATAGCCCGCCATCTGCCAAAATCAGGTGCCTACGTCCGTCCAGGGCTCGTCTTACTAATGACCATTCCATAGGAAGAATTTGATTTGGACCGTATATGTACGGATACCGAAGATGAGTAGCGGTGGGGTGGTACTGAAATACTGTCTCTTCCGTCTCGCATATTTTTCGAATTTTTATCGCGGCCTCAACACCAGCCAACCGTGAATTTTCGCGCGCGGGAACACGAACCCCTCGAGGCCAAACATCCTGTTCAGGATCACTGAACCCGGCATACACAGGCACACCTCCAATAGAAATGAGATGGTCAGTACGGCCCTCCAGAATCTTGGAAATTGACCGGAGTCTCCCATACATGGCAAATACGACATCGTACTCCTGCCCTGAAATGGCCTCCTTAAATGAGTCTTCATCAAAAGCATTTGCGTGTATATGCGGTACGACAGACAAGTCCGGAAGGGTATCCAGCTCGTGCTTTCCCGAATGTAAAATTGTGACGTCGTGGCCACGGGAGACTAAACCATTGACTATTGCAGGCCCTGTTGGTCCGGTTCCACCGATTACTAAAATTTTCACTCTCTTACGATCTCCTTCGTTAAAACTCATCGAAGTCCGTGGCCGGCACAATAGTTCAAAGGTGGCGATTTGGTATCAAATATACTTAAAGTGACCCCGTTATCCCCACGGGACCCAGAGGGTTCACACAAGAAATACTTGTCGTATTCTTCGTTTGTAAGGGGGAAACAAATGCAGAGAAGACAGTTTCTGATCAGCATTTTTGCAGCCGCGCTTCCGACCACGATCATCTTCGATTCGGCACTCGGGAAAGCCCAAGAGAACAGTTTCCCCCTTGGGAAAACGCGTGAAGAGTGGCTGGCTCTCCTGGGTGATACCTCTTTCTCAGTGCTTTTCGAAGAAGCCACAGAACGAGCTTTTTCCAGCCCCCTAAACGGCGAAGCTCGCGACGGTACGTTCATTTGCAAGGCTTGTAAAACTCCCCTGTTTTCGTCCTCTACGAAATATGAGAGCGGAACGGGCTGGCCTAGCTTCACTGACCCAATCGTCGGCAGTGTAAAAACCAAAGTAGACCGAACATTGTGGATGGTCCGTACTGAATACCACTGTACCCGCTGCGGTGGCCACCAAGGTCACGTATTCGACGACGGCCCAAAACCCTCGGGAAGACGTTGGTGCAATAACGGTGCAGCGCTCCAGTTTGTGCCCCAGGGTGCACCCATGCCAGAGGTAGGCGAATGAATAACCGCTCGAAGTCCATCCTTTTCATTGTAGTCTCAGCCGCGATAGTGACCATCGGTACTCTTTCTCATTCCGCGGAAAACACCGCCAAGGCGACTTTTGGAGGAGGCTGCTTCTGGTGTATGGAACCTCCTTTCGACAAATTAACCGGTGTGATCTCTACTATTTCCGGTTACTCAGGTGGTATCGAGACCTCGCCTACCTACGATCAGGTTTCGTCAGGAAAAACGGGGCATACCGAAGTGGTGCAAGTGGAATACGATCCTCAAGAAATTCACTTCGAGGAGTTATTGGAAATTTTTTGGAAAAACATCGATCCGTTTACTGCGGACCAACAATTTTGCGACCGAGGGAGTCAATACCGCAGCGCAATTTACGCTCATGACTCCACTCAGCTGGAAATCGCGGTCAAATCGCGAGAAAAGTTAGAGGCATCCGACCATTTCAACATGCCAATCGTTACAGAAATCGAGCCCTTAAAAGATTTTTACCCGGCCGAAGACTACCACCAAGACTACTACCTTAAGAACCCTATTCGCTATCGATATTACAGGGCGAGATGTGGTCGAGACACGAGGCTGCGTCAAATCTGGGATTCCTTTTTACCTTGAGAATAAAATCATGGGGTCCATTTTTTAAACTCTCTTCTTCGAATCGCTTGCATCCAAGCCACCGCCAGCCCTAGACTGACAATCTTGCAAAATCAAAATCTGTCAAACTTGAACTTTCGCGCGCTGGTCATTTTGGGGGTAATCTCATTCGCCCTTTATCTCGCCGCTGAGCGCGGCTTACTAGGGTTAGCTCTCGCTTCAGATCGAAGTTACATCTCCT
>DKAI01000162.1:2696-4168 GCA_002450755.1 Deltaproteobacteria bacterium UBA6930 | reverse complement strand
AAATCTACCCAGTGAGGATCATCAATAACGCCCACGAGATAGTCAATGAACCAAAAGGCTAGCAATAATGCCCATGATCCTGCAGCGGCAGTTACTTGATTCTCCGATAAAACTGATGTCAACAGGCCAACCGACACAAAGGTCGTACCAAGGAGAAACACTCCCAGGAATCCACCCAAAATGGGTCCCATGTCAGGCCTTCCGAAAAACCAGAGAGGAAGCACAGCGGAACTGGTCCCAACAATCATGAAGGATAGAAGCACCCAGACTGCACTGAATTTCGCAAGAACGATCACTTGATCCGAGATTGGGAGTGTGAGTAAAAACTCAAGAGTCCCTGATTTCCTCTCTTCTGAAAAAATTCTCATCGTAATCAAGGGGACCATAAGCAAGAGGAGAAAAATCATATTGTGAAACGTGGTAACCATATGATTCGACTGCACTAAAAATACATTGAAACTAAAAAAGTATCCGGTGAGAACCCAAAATATGCCTATTACCACATAAGGAATTGGCGTGTGGAATAGCTGCTGAAGTTCTTTTACGAGAAGAGATTTAAAACCGCTCATGAATCAAATACCTTTTCAGAGCCTTCTCCATACACTTGGATCAGTTGATCTTCTAGTGAATCTCTAATTGGGCTAAGCTCCAACAGCTCACCCGTCGAAGCTAATTCCTTCGCTAACTGCCCTCTGATATCACTGCCTTTTCTAGCGACACACTTGACCGAAAGAATCCCTCCTTCTTCCCCGGCAGTCTCAAAACTTTTCAGTCCGTTCAAGGAACTCAGTACACGCTTTACTGAGATCGGGTCTGCCCCACGTAATCGAATTCTCTGCATCGCAACATTCCCGTAGCCACGGTTGTCGTACTCGTAAGCAATCTCACCTTCCCGAATTAGAAGCAGCCGCGAACATACCGATACAGCCTCCTCAATTATGTGAGTGCTCAACAAAGTTACCCTCTCCTTAGCGTCTCGAGCTATAAGCTCTCGGATTTCTCTAACTTGAAGTGGATCCAACCCACTAGTAGGCTCGTCTAACAAGAGAACATTGGGCTTGCCTAGTAAAGCCTGAGCTAGACCAACGCGTTGTCGAAAGCCTTTAGAAAGACGACTAATTCTTTTATGTACAACGTTTCCTAAAGCACATGATTCAAGAACCTCCCTGACCGCTCGAGTGGGGCTCGGAAGTCTCTTAACCTGAGCCACGAAACCAAGAAAATCCAGAACACTTAAAGCATCGTAAAGCGGGGGTCTCTCTGGCAAATAGCCCATCCGTTTAAGAACCTCACGACGCGACAGAGTCTCCTGACCGACTCTTACTTTAACTAATCCAGCGTCAGGAGAATTAGAACCCGCAGCCATGCGCATAGTCGTAGTCTTCCCACTCCCGTTTGGTCCGAGCAACCCTACGATTTCTCCAGGGCCAACCGAGAAGCTGACTTTTTTGAGAACTTGTGTTCGTCCGAAT
>DKAI01000162.1:0-2325 GCA_002450755.1 Deltaproteobacteria bacterium UBA6930 | reverse complement strand
TTCCTATTCATAGGGTTGATCATGATTGTGGGTATCGTACTGCTCCATATTGTGGCTAAACCAGAGATCGCCACCTTCTGCGTCGCGAATACGCTTCAGCCTATTTATGGATTCCATAGACTCAAACACATTCCATGTTATTCCGGGCATGGCTCCGTTTTCATTCTCCGGAGTGTACACCGCATCGCCGGCAAGAATTAAACTTCCTGTTTTAGGCAACCTCACCAGAAGAGACTGGTGGCCTTGCGTATGACCTTTAGTATCGAGAATCACAATCGCCCCGTCACCAAAAAGATCGAAGTCGCCTCGTAACTGCATAAAGTCAAACTCTCGTGTCTCGTCGTAGTCTTTCATTACAAAAGCACCGGCCTGCCACTTTTCGGGCCACCATGCGGTCTTGAGCTCCTCTTTCTGAACTACATGCTTGGCATCTGGAAACATCTCGATATTACCTGCGTGATCCAGGTGGAAGTGGGAATAAATCACGTGGGTAACTTGATCAACGGAGTACCCGAACTTAGATAGCCAGCGATCAATCACATCGTCGCGGGTCTGACTTGGTTGCAACCCCGAGCAAAGGGCAGCTCCCCAGTAAGCCTCACACTTTCCATCGGAAATATCATCTGCGTTTCCAGTGTCGTAGAGAACCAAGCCTCGAGGGTGCTCAATAATATACATTGCTACAGGAACCTTTATGATTTTTCCGAAATCAATATTTGCAGTGAGGAATGCTTTGTTAAGCGAAAGATCTCCACTTTTAACCTGATAAAGCTTCATCATTTCAGGCGGACTCGAAGCTACTGGTGATGCCACCATAAAAACACTTAGAGAAAATATCGATGCACGGATTAATCTACCAAGACTCTTTGATCTCATAAAAGCCTCCTCACTTAGGAATTTTGCCACAAATCGGTCTCTCACTCACCAGAACCCTCAACACGACGGCTCTGCTCCTTAACATATAAGGCTATTTCTTCATGGGTCGCGAACCACACCCCAGGACGAGTCTGGAAATAATTGATTAGCTTTCGCAGCATTCTTATTCGGTGACGATGCCCGATCACCTGCGGATGCATCGTGAGAATAAAAGTTGTGCCTTCTTCATAAGCCTCGTCGAACTCGGCCTTCCAGATCTCGTAGACGTCATCAGGTTGACGGAGTCCGTGATGGTTCATCGACCACGCAAGCTGGAAATATGGCCAGTCGTCAAGAATCCACTCTACAGGAAGCTCCACAAGCCCAGTGTCTTTGCCTTCGGACAAGAGTTGATATGGGCGATCGTCAGCCATGAGACTACTCTCGTAGAGAAATCCCATCTCTTTTACTATCTCGACCGTAGATTCCGTGAGATCCCACGCGGCCGAGCGGAAACCTACGGGGCGTTTTCCTGCCTCCCGAACGACCACCTCCATTGCCTTTTTGTAAACACTCCTCTCCTCGTCTGCTGATAACTTGAGCGGATTTTCATGAATATGGGAATGAAAGCCAATTTCATGCTGAGGTCGCGCACGCAGAAGCTTGCCAACGCTGGGATGAATTATATAAGTTGCAGCTGGCACAAAAAACGTGGCCGGAATGCCCTCACGATCCAAAAGCCTAAGAATTCGTGGCAAACCGACTCGAGCACCATATTCGCCTCTTGACATATACGAGGGTGTCACCTGACCTGTAAAAGCCAACCAAACTGGCTCGGTATCAACATCAAAGGACAACGAAACGGCCACTCTATTCCCGTCAGGCCACGATTGGGGCGTAAGATCTTTGCCGGCTCGTACCCGCCCTACCTTCTCGAGAATCTCTTCTTTATCCCAATCCCAAATTGGTTTTTCTTCCGCCGAGATCGGCACCCCACAAAGTAAGACCAAAGTAATCGTAAAAATTGAGAGCAAAGAGCGCTCTGCCGTTAGAGTCCTGAGATTCATATTTAGTCCTCTTTCTACTATACAAACCAGCCTCTTCGACGAAGAAGTAAGTTTCTCGAACACTTCTCTCTACTTTGTCGAGCGCAAGTAATCGTCTGTCCCGTCAAGCCAATCTTGTCTTGGCGGAGTAAACACGTCGACGTCTAAAGTATCTTCTAGCGCGATCGCTTTATGAGGCAAGTTGGATGGAATATGTAGAACTTCTCCAGCTGAGACAACTACCTCCTCCTTCTCATCTTCACCCAAATAAAAATGGAGAGACCCTTCAAGTATGTAGGTCATCTGTTCGTTTTCGTGATGGTGCTGAGGGACTAATGCTCCTTTCTTCAGGTAAACATGCGCAAGCATTAGTTGATCACCCGTAACTAGTCGACGATCAATTTCATCGCTTAAATGTTCCTTG
>DKAI01000045.1 GCA_002450755.1 Deltaproteobacteria bacterium UBA6930 | reverse complement strand
TAATCCGTCGTAACAAGAACTAAGTTCCTGAGTGAGAAATTTCGCATCTTCCCATTTCTCCCCGTACAACGCATCCCGCAAAGCCATGATCGGTGCTGGGCCGGCACAGACTGCACTCGACCAACAAGAATCCACACCAAACAGACGGTATGCGGCGTACCAGTCGAATTCTCCGGGCATGAGTTTTATATTTGACCCTACAACCTCAACATCTCGGTTGTAGGAATTATCAATCAATTCTGACAAGAGCAATCGCGTCCGATATTTTGCGGCGATAATTTGAGGGATCTTAGCAAGCTCGGAATAAACGGGAGTTTGAATAGGTCTCTTGAATGCCTCCATATCATCGTAAAGAAAAATTGGCATCGTAGGCAGCGACTCTGCAACATCCTGATAGAAGCGGACAATGTCGGGGTCCGACAAAGGCGACATAAAAGGTCGGCCCAGCAGCAAACCATCGGCCCCCATCTCTCTAAAAGAACTTGCGCGAGTTATCGTATCTCTCGTATTGAGAGTCGTCGCTCCCGCAAAAACTGGAACTCTTCCTGAGACGGAGTCGACTACCGTCTTTGTAAATGTCGACAGCTCGCTCCAGGTTAACGAAGGAACCTCACCAAAAGTCCCATTTAAACAAATTCCCTCAACGCCATCATTTACCAAAGCATCCGCCGCGCGAGCAGCTTCATCGATGTTAACTGCTAAGCCATCTGCCCCTCGCTCTTCCTCTGGTTTTGTTGGCGTGAGCAAAAAACCAAAAACTCCCTTGAGGTCCCCTGCTGTTAATTGACTGTATTTCGACATTTATTTCCCCCTCAGAAAATCTACTAAGAAGACTAGCCTAATCAATCGGAAAGACCTTGTAAAAAAGAAATCACAGCCCGATCAAATTCATCGGGCTGTTCATAAAAAGTCCAGTGACCTGCTCTTTTAATTATGGATATTTTGCAGTTAGACATATTCTTCGAAAAGAATTCGGCGTATCTAACTGGAGTAAGCTCGTCGTCTTCACCCACTATAGCTAGGCTCGGAAGAGAAAATTCGGAAACTCGAGAAAGGAAATCACAAGAATCATCGGCTATCCAATCCTTAAAGGTTACCGTTGGTTCGGCATCATCCGTTATAATCTTTACTTGGTCAAGTATCTCCTGATCCGTAGTTAAAGAAAATCCAATCCTTGGATTAAGTATCGGCGGGTTCTTACCTTCCGCGCATGCACGCGCATATTCCATGATTTGAGGAGCCACACGAAGACGCGCACCGGTATCTACAAGTATCATTGCCTTTACATTTTCAGGAGCATATAGAGCGGCAGCTTGAATTATTCCTCCGCCTAAAGAATGTCCAGCCATAACGAATTTTTTCCATCCCAGAGCCTCGGCAAGGGCAACTGCAAAATAAGCATAGTCGGCTACTCCTCGGAAACCACCCCCTGAAGACTCTCCGTGACCGGGCAAGTCAACGGCAATAGGAGTGTGCGCTCTAGAGACAACCTCCATATGACGATCCCAAACTCTTGCGTCACATCCGGTTCCGTGGACATACAAGACCTTCTGACCCAAAGCGCGTTCGGGATTAACCGGTGTCCTAAAGTTAACCTCGATTCCTTCTACAGTAACCTTGGGCATTTACAAAGACTCCCTGAAACTCTCATCGATTAATAAAATAGACTTCCCAATCTTATCCCGTTCGCCATCGCACAATGGAAGAGTTGCATTGCTCGAAACTCGAGCAACCGACCAACGATAGAGTTCGCCGCATACTTTCTTCAAACCATTCAAGAACGAGATCTACCCCAGCCTCGCCACCTGCAGCAAGCCCATATAGATAAGCGCGCCCGGTCATGCATGCTGTCGCACCTAATGCAACAGCTTTTACAATATCACTACCCCTTCTAACTCCTCCATCGCACAAAATCTCTATTCTCCCTCCAACCTTATCCGCTACTGGCCCTACCAGCTCGAGTGGTGGCGGAGCACCATCAAGTTGTCTCCCTCCGTGATTTGAAAGAGCAACCGCATCTATGCCTTCGCGGGCGGCAATCTCAGCGTCTTCAACTGTTTGGATACCTTTTAAAACGACAGGCCCTTTCCAGATTGAGCGCATCCAATCAACCGTTTCCCAATTCAAGCCGGAATCAAACTGGCTATTAATGTAATCTGCAAGAGAAATCGCATCACTTCCGTCACCGACGCCTCGACCAGCTACATTGGCAAAAGAAATCGGCTCTGCACGCAAGAAATCCATGGTCCACTGGGGATGGAGTATCCCATCCAAGAGGGTAGACAGACCAACCTTGGGTGGGAGAGTAAAACCACTCCTTACATCTCGCTCCCTTCTGCCTAAAACGGAGGTATCAACCGTTATCAGAATCGCCTCATAGTTTGCAGCCATAGCGCGTTCGAGAAGTTCTTTAACTAAACCTTTGTCTTTCCACGCATAGACCTGAAACCATTTCGGCCCACTGCTAACTCGAGCCACATCTTCAATAGAGCGCGTACTAAGTGTAGAGAGGCTGTAGGGAAGGCCGGCCCGCTGAGCCGCACGGGCCACTGCTAGTTCACCTTGAGAATTCGAGGCGCGACTAAAACCCGTTGGAGCCAAAACAAGGGGCATCGGTAAGGTCTTCCCCAAGAGCTTAGAATCCAAACGAACTTTGCTTACATCACGCAAGACCCGAGGTTTAAATTCTAAACGATGGAAAGCATCACAATTTCGCTGCTGTGTCTTTTCGTCCTCAGCAGCGCCATCTATGTAATCGAAAACTCCGCGGGGCACTTGCCTCTTTGCCAATGCGCGTAAATCCTCAACGTTTGCGCACCGACCCAACCGCCGTAGAACCGGATCAAATTCGAACCGTCGAAACCTCAGAACTGAACGGAGTGTCTTCCACATGTCTTTATATTAAGGATTCTGCGGAGTACAGCCCAGTTACGTCTTTAGCCAAAGAGCTTGCCAAAAGCCTGCTCATTAAAGCCTACGATCAAGGTCTTACCCACCTTCAAGCACGGTGCCCGTAAATTTCCAGTGGGGCCGAGAAGTGAAGCCACCAACTCTTTGGTCACCCTTTGCGGAACAGCCGACTCGGAAAGTTTCTTGCCTTTGGCAACAATAAGTTTGCTTGCCGACTTGAGAAGATCTCTGGCGTCAGCCTCTCCTAGCTTTTTACTGGCAGAAACCGTCTCTTTGATAGTTGTTTTTTTTGCTTCCAAAAACTTGGACGCTCGCGTACAGCTCGTTCAACCCTTGCGATGATAATACCAGTCAACCCTCTTGGGCATGTCACTCCTCCTGATAAGGTAACTGTGATTGTACACCTTCTTTACCAGTCATTGAAGAGACCTTTGTGGTACATTTGCAGAACAACGGAGGATATAACTATGTTGCTTATCGGTGATGCTGCTCCAGATTTTTCAGTTTCTGATCACCATGGGAAT
This sequence comes from Deltaproteobacteria bacterium UBA6930, assembly GCA_002450755.1. Classification (GTDB taxonomy): domain Bacteria; phylum Myxococcota_A; class UBA9160; order UBA9160; family UBA6930; genus UBA6930. The sequence goes on along the minus strand of DKAI01000045.1, from coordinate 11,223 downwards.
ATCGTAAGTTTGGGTGATTTCGGAAACCAGAAAATACTGCTTTGGTTTTATCCTAAGGCCGATACCCCTGGTTGAACGGCCCAAGGTCTCGCGTTGCGGGACAGGGCGCAAGAGGTCGAGGCTCAGAACATCCAGGTCCTCGGAGTAAGTTTCGACAGCATTCAAGAAAACAAGAGTTTTGCCGATAAGTTCGACTTTCCTTACCCACTTCTATGCGACGTGGACAAGGCTCTCGGCGCAGCATACCACGCAGGAACAGGCGATTATGCCAAGCGAATAAGCTACGTGATCGAGAAGGGGAAGATCCTACTTGCGTATGAGAAGGTGGACCCTAAGGGACACCTGGATCAGATCCTTTCGGACCTGGCTTAGAGAATTGATTCGAATCAAGACACCGTCTAAAGCAAATCTAGACTGAGATAAGATGCTCAGGTTGCCCAACTTTTCGCTACCGTAAAATATTATGGGTTCCTCTACGACCGGCCTACTTACTGGAACGAAAGTTCTCGACTTTACTCAATATTTGGCAGGACCAACCGCCACGAGACTGATGGCAGAGATGGGAGCCGAGATCATCAAAGTCGAGCAAGCGAAATCAGGTGATCCATCGCGGGCTATACCTTTCCTTAAGAACGGACGTAGCGCCTACTACATTCAACAAAATCGTGGAAAACGGAGCATCTGCGTTGATTTTAATAGCCAGCCTGGTATCGAACTCATTAGATCTTTAGTTCCGAAAATGGATATCGTAATTGATAATTACGGGCCAGGAGTTCTTGCAAAAAGAGGTTTGGATTACGCATCTCTCAAACGGCTCAATCCCTCGATAATTGCTTGCTCCGTTTCCGTATTTGGCAAAGAAGGCCCCCTCTCAAATCGAACCGGTTACGACTACATCGGCCAAGCATACTCAGGTGTAATGCATATGACCGGAGATGCCGACGGACCACCTCGCTTCGTGGGCGTGGCTTTGGCTGATGGCATCGCAGGAGTGAATGCATTTGCCGCACTCGGCTACGCGTTGCTCCATCGGGACAGAACTGGGCAAGGGCAGTTCCTCGACATCTCCATGGTCGACGCTCTCTATCACATGCAGTCTGTAGAGTTGCAAATGTACTCTGCGAGCGGAGGCGCTTACCATCCCATGCGCTTTGGTATTCACCACCATATTTCGTGTCCACAAGGAGTCTTCAAGTCCAAAGAAGGCTACATCGTCTTACTCGTACTAGATCGACAGTGGCCCAATATGGCGAAAGCAATGGGTCGACCCGAACTAGAAAAGGATCCACGCTATGCCACGCTCCAGCTCCGAGCAAAGAACCAGAAAGACCTGATAGAAATAATCGAGAAGTGGCTTCAATCGTTTGAAACCGATGAGGAGGCGCTGAGGGTCTTAGCTGAAAACCGCGTCCCCTCCGCACCCGTATTAACAATTGAAGAAACAATAGAGCACCCGCACTTCCGAGCACGTCGCATGGTACGCGATATCACAGATCCTCTCCTCGGACCCGTTACCATTCCAGGATTCCCGTTTAAATTCTCTGCCTTCCCTAACGAAGTTGACTTAGAGGCACCTACACTCGGTCAACACAACGAAGATGTTCTTTCATCGCATTTGAATCTTGATAGCTTTGAGATAAATCATCTTGTGGCACAGGGCATCCTGTTTAGCGATGATCACTAGCCCTCCTGTGGCCTTCCCCAACAATTCCAAAAAGTTATATTCTTTGCCGATTTCCTTACAGCCATACCAAGCTTGGCACCTTTCATAAAACCAGCCGGCAGGAGCACCGTTTGCGTAACATCTGGAGGAATCCTCAGGGCCTTGGCAACTTGATCTTCGTGACGCGCAAGGAGGGTTGTCCAGGTAGAACCTATGTTGCGAGAACGAAGAGACACCATCAAAGACCAGGCTGCAGGCAGAACTGAACCGTAAAACGCGACCTGTTGAGCAACATTCGAAGTCTCGGGCCTACCCTCGCTGCAAACCAGAATGAGACATGGGAATTCCTGAAGATGTTCGGCTAAAAATCGATAGGAAGGTCCTAGCTTAGGAACAGCGACGCCTTCTGACTCAAGTTGAGGAATTCTTTCACGCATGGCCTCTTCAAAAGCTTCACGATAGAGCGAAGCGACAATTTCTTTCGGCTTAGGATCCGTAATGATAAGGAAACGCCAAGCTTCACGCCTCAATCCAGTGGGAGCCTGAGTTGCAACGTCGATACACTCGTTTATGAGACGTGCTGGTACGGGACGTTTGAAATCTATCCGCTTTCGCACTGATCGAGTTGTAGTGAGAGCTAAGTCAATCGAGCTTAAATCAGTCAAATTAAATACTCCATTGACGTTCACTTTCTACCCCCTAGAAAAAGACGCTGCATTCGCTCCCGCAGTGCGGCCAAACACTGCACCGGCAGTGAGACCTGCTCCACCTGGATACCCGAATTGAAAGAGTCCACCTACTACTTCACCTGCAGCAAAAAGGCCTGGTATTCGACTCCCTCCTGACCGCATGACCCTCCCATCGGAATCAATCGACAAACCACCGTAGGTGAAGGTAATACCACATGTTACGCGGAAGGCCTCAAACGGTGGAACAACAAGAGGAAGAGCCCAGTTTGACTTAGGAACGGTTAATCCGAGAGTTCCAAGCCCATCCTTTTTAGTCGGATCAAAAGAAGAGGAATCAGGAGTAGCCGAATTATACTGACCTATGGTCTCCAATGCATTCCTCTGGTTTACATCTGGGAAGCCTCTCACGAGCTCATCAAGTGACGATGCAGATATCCTGGTCGCGCCAGGCTGACGATAATCGTCATACAGTAAATCTCGAACTTGGCCATCGAAAATTTGCCAAGCAAAGGCACCAGGTTGTCGAAGCACTTCTCGACCATATTGTGCGTAAGTATAATTTCGAAAATCAGCACCTTCATCTACAAAACGTCTGCCCTTTGAATTAATCATGATTCCGAAGGGATAACTAATTTTACGAAAATGTTTTCTCTCTTGATGAGGAATTCTACTCCCAGAAAACTCCGGGGTGGAAGAATCCATGCACACCGCGTGACACTGATCGTAACTTCCCGTCATCGCAGCATTTAGCTTACGCGCCATCGTGATTCCATCTCCTCGATTCAAAGATGTTCCTCGCACAACTACATCGCGCCACTCTTCACCTAAGTGCTCTGCTCTCAATTCGGAAGAGGATTCAAATCCTCCGCAGGAAATCACAACCGCCTTGCTCAATATTGTTTGATTATTGTCCAGACGGATACCTACCAACTTTCCGCCTTCAGTTTCCAAAGACTTGACTCGTCTTTTTAGTCTAAACTCTACACCAAGGGACGAAGCAATCCTTTTTTCACTCATTACAAGGCCTTCGCCCTCTCCCCTCGCCGCAAGGGTAAGCCCTCCCCAAAAATAAAACTTGCCCTGCCTTTTATAGGCCTGCCTTTCGAAAATCGGGACGAACTCCAGCCCGTGAGAGACAAGCCAAGACAAAATTTCGTAGCTCTTCTCAACAAGTTCCGTCTGCAAAACTCCCAGAGCGCTTCCGTGGTTGAAGTAAACAAGATCAGAAATGAATTTCGCCTTAGAGTATGAACCAAATTTACAATCCTTGATTCGTGGGTCGTCGCAGTTTTCGAGAAGCGGTGTCAATTCTTCTGGAGATTCGTAGGTAAAGCGCATTGCTCCCGCGGTATAACGACTATTACCTCCAAAATCGTTCTCTCCTCCTGCCTCTAAAACAACAACCTTGGCACCTTTCTCGGCAGCAGATATCGCAGCGCATAAGGCTGCGTTCCCGCTTCCTATTATTAAAACATCGATCGGGTTGCAGTTTGAAATCTCGTGGCCTCCGCTAGGATAATACTACTTTCACCTTAACCATCGAAAGGTTGAAATGACCAGAGCAGTTGACATCGCCGGGCTACGAAAACGGATGGCTAAGCTTTCAACCAAGGAAGGCCTTAAAAAAGGCCTATCCATGGAGTCGAAAGAGACAGACGTCTTCATCTCACCATTTTCTAAATGTGGAACGACATGGTTGCAGCAAATTCTTCATACTCTCCGCACACATGGAGATATGGATTTCGACGATATTTCTCGTGTAGTTCCCTGGGTAGAGGTCTCTCACGATCTAGGCATAGATTTATCTTTAGCTCAGAAGGCAACACCTCGGCTCTTCAAAAGTCATCTCCCATACGAACGGATTCCCAAGCCTGGTAAATATGTCGTGTCGTTGCGTGACCCCGGAGATGCTCTGGTATCAGCCTTCCACTTTATGCAAGGTTGGCTTTTCGAAGCAGGCTCGATTTCGTTGGAAGAATTTGCCCGACAAACGTTTATCGAGGACCCGGCATATCGTTATTTTCGGCATTTCCGGTCATGGTGGTCGGTGCGAGACAAGGCCAATGTGCTCTTGATTTTCTTTGAAGACATGAAAGAAGACTTAGAGACCCACGTGCGACGCATCGCGAGTTTTATTGACATCTCACTTAGCAGCGAACTCCTCCAAACCACTCTCGAGCACTCGAGCCTGGATTTCATGAAAAATCATCTCGATAAATTTGACGATTGCCTTATGAGAGACCGAAGCGAAAAAGAGGCGGGTATCCCGCCTGGCAGCGATTCGGCCAAGGTCCGAGACGGGAAAGTGGGAAGCCATCAAAACGAACTGAGTCAGGAAATTAAAGAAGAGATCGACCAGCTTTGGCTCCGGGAGCTTTCAGAGATCACCGGTCACCTCTCATATTCTGCTCTCAGGACCTCTAAATCAGTTTGAGAGAATATTTCGAGAAGCTTTTTTCGCAAAAATATTGCAATCCCCGAACCGAGGGTTAGCGTACCAACGGTCCCATAGGATGCTTTGAGCCAGTCTAAGGTTACCGACAATTCCGGCCAAGAGATGCCCGGTAGTAATGTTGGATAAGCAAGAGATGGAGGTCTGTCGGTGAGATTAGTCGCGGTACGTGAGACAGTAGAGGGCGAACGCCGGGTTGCAATTACTCCCGAAACTGCGAAAGGCTTCAAGAAGCTCAAGGTCGACGTGACTATAGAAGCTGGCGCAGGAGTAGCAGCAAACTTCGATGACGAGGCTTACACAGCAGAAGGAGCTCTCGTAGAGAACAGTCGAGACGTAGCCCTTCGTAACGCTGACTGCTGGTACTTCGTTAACACCCCGAGAAAAGCAGACATCCAACTACTCAGAGAAAACACCGTCCTCGCCGGCTTTCTTCGTCCTTTTGATGACCTCGAGCTCGTTGAAACGTTAGCGAAGTCCAGATTAACCACCTTCGCTTTGGAGTTACTTCCCAGGACAACAAGAGCCCAGGTAATGGACGCACTTTCATCACAGGCATCGATCGCAGGTTACAGAGCAGCGATTCTAGGTGCGGCTTCGCTAAGCAAAGTTTCTCCAATGATGACTACCCCAGCCGGCACCATTCCCCCTGCCAGAGTCTTAGTCATCGGCGCAGGAGTCGCCGGACTACAGGCAATCGCGACAGCTGGACGTCTTGGAGCCCGTGTTGAAGCCTACGACACCCGGCCAGCGGTTAAGGAGCAGGTTGAAAGTCTGGGGGCTCGATTCATGGAACTAAATCTCGATTCCTCAGACAGTGAGACCTCAGGAGGATACGCCAAGGCTCAAACCGAAGACTTTCTTGACCAACAACGCGCACTTCTCGCCGACAGATTGGCTGATTTCGATATCGTCATCACTACTGCATTAGTACCTGGGCAAGCTGCTCCTATCTTGGTCCCACAGTCAGGGGTCGAAACGATGCGCCGAGGTAGCGTAATTGTTGACTTGGCTGCGGCAAATGGAGGCAATTGCGAAGTCAGCGTTCCTGATCAAAGAATCGATCACGCAGGCGTCTCCGTTTTTGGACCAACTAATCTGCCTTCCGACTTAGCCCCTGACGCAAGCAAGATGTTTTCTCGAAATCTCCTCAATTTTTCAAAGTTGATAATCAATTCCGACGGAAACCTAATTGTTGACTTCGAAGACGAGATAATCGCTGGTGCGACGCTTACGCACGCAGGGAAAATCGTTTCAGAAGCCGTACTCAAGAAGTTAGAGAGGTCCTAGTTAATGCTCGACGATCCTGCAGTCGCTCTGACAATCTTAGTGCTAGCACTATTTGTTGGTGTAGAGATAATCTCCAAGGTCCCCACACTTTTACACACCCCTCTGATGAGCGGTTCTAATGCAATCTCAGGCATCACAATCGTAGGGGCATTACTCGCAGCTGGCGGAGAAGAGCGGAATTTGGCCGCATGGTTGGGTTTTGTCGCCATAATTCTCGCGACGATCAATGTCGTCGGAGGCTTCGCAGTAACTCACCGCATGTTGGCGATGTTCAAGGGAAAGGAACAGCGATGATTGACTGGTCCTCTTTTGCCTACCTTGCTGCAGCGGTCCTTTTCATTCTAGGCATAAAGGGTTTAGGCTCTGCCAAAACGGCCGGAACGGGCAACGTTTTGGCCGCCACTGGTATGCTTTTAGCGATCGTCGCAACCCTTTACCTAACTCGAGTAGTCCAGCTCGAGCTCATTCTAGGTGGCATAGTTATAGGAGCTTTAATCGGCTCCCTTCTTGCAAAAAAGATTGAAATGACAGCAATGCCCGAAATGGTTGCCCTATTGAATGGCTTTGGGGGTGCCGCTTCGGCCCTAGTGGGAATCTCAGAATACCTCTCCCGACAAGGCGAGACTACGGGAGGAATGGTTTCAATTGCCATCGTTCTCTCCCTTCTGATTGGTTCCCTGACATTTACTGGTAGCCTAATTGCCTTCGGAAAACTTCAAGGGCTCTTAAGTTCTCAGCCAGTTACTTACCCCGCTCAGCAGGTGGTTAATGCGCTAATTCTCTCGGCTGGCCTTGGCCTTGGCGTTCTTCTAGCTACGTCCCCATTTTCAGAGCTTTACCTGGTCCTACTTCTCTCTGTAGCGTTGCTTCTGGGCATACTTGCTGTTCTTCCAATCGGAGGGGGCGATATGCCAGTTGTCATCTCCCTCCTCAATTCCTACTCGGGTCTTGCGGCCTGCGCAACGGGATTTGTCCTCGGTAACGCTGGTCTTGTTATCAGCGGCTCTTTGGTTGGAGCTTCCGGCCTAATCCTCACAAAGCAAATGTGCGAAGGGATGAACCGCTCTCTCCTTAATGTCCTGTTCAGCGCTTTCGGTAAACATGTCGAGAGCAAAGGGGCTGACACCGCAAATAAGACCGCTCGTTCGTTCACGCCAGAAGATGCGGCAATTATTTTCAGTAATGCTGAGACCTGTGTAATGGTTCCCGGCTACGGCCTGGCCGTTGCCCAGGCTCAGCATGCCGCACAAGAGTTAGCCACGGTTCTCGAAGAACGCGGTGTAAAGGTAAGCTACGCAATCCACCCTGTAGCAGGAAGGATGCCTGGACACATGAATGTTCTGCTTGCCGAGGCGAATGTACCCTACGAACAGCTAGTGGAAATGGACGACATCAATCCCGAATTCCCTGAAACCGATGTGGCGCTGGTAATAGGCGCAAACGACGTCGTGAACCCCTCTGCCCGGACGGATGAAGATAGCCCCATTTACGGAATGCCTCTTCTGGACGTGGACTTTGCTCGAAATGTATTCGTAATCAAGAGGAGCATGAACCCAGGCTTCGCAGGAGTTCAAAACCCTCTGTTTTTCAACGAAAACACAATGATGATATTCGGCGACGCTAAGAATGTTCTTCTGGAACTCGTCACCTCGATAAAAGAATCGTAAGAATCTCCGAACTCATGAGTTGCGCTAATTTCAAGACCCTCGGATAACTACCCTACGTAACCGTCCAAGACCTGCTCGTAGCTGTCCGTGAACCTTGGAAGATCTATGCCTTCAAGGGGTGTCGGGGGCGAATCACCCGTCGCTTCTCTTAAAGTGGCCGAAGCTCGATAAATCAAACCTGCCGCAACCTTACCTTCAGAGGCAAGCTTCATATTCAGCGCCATAGCCGTCGCGCGATCACTAGGATCATAGCCCTCATCCTCGTCAACGTTCACCAGTGTAGAGGGCCATTCGTGATAGTTGTCGTTATAGGTGACGCAAGGCGAAATAACCTCGAGAAACGCAAACCCTTGACCGGCGCGCGCATGGTTAATCGCAGCATCCATCAAATCATCCAATTGCGCGGGTGCTCCGGTGTACGCACGTGCAAGAAAGGTCGAGCCAGGAAGACTGAGTCCGACCATAATTGGATCCATTTCCCGTTGGCCCTGATACCCTCCAGCGTTACTTGGAGATGGTTGCCCTTTGGTCAATCCATAGGTTTCATTATTCATAACCACGTAGGTTATATTGGCATTCGTCCTAAAGGCGTGCAAAAGATGCCCGCCGCCTATGGCGTATCCATCTCCATCACCACCCGCCGCAACCACCGTCAGGTCTGGATTGGCAAGTTTCGCTCCAATCGCAGATGGGACGACACGACCATGAAGGGCGTGGTAGCCGTAGGAGGGCATATGGTTCTGAACAGTTCCGGAACAACCAATCCCCGCCAAAACCAAAGCGTCGTGCCGGGGAATTTCTAACCTGTCGAAAGAAGCATCCATCGCAGCCAACACACCAAAGTGGCCGCATCCGGCACACCATATGGGTTGTTTAATTGGAAAAGTTTCCGTCATTTTTCGGTCTCCCGTCGGTAAATCTCCTCGGCCAAATCCACTGGTCGAAGCGGTGTTCCATCGTAACGCATAATTGAGTGAAGTTTCTGGGAAGAAATACCCGCGTGCATCAATACTCCTGATAGCTGAGCAGAGGAACTATGATCAATCACATATACCCGCTTTTTCTCATCAATAAAGGACCTTGTTTCATCAGTTAATGGCCACAAAGTCCTTGGGTGATGCAGCCGAGATGCGACTCCCAGCTTCTTGAGTTCATCAACCGCATCCATCCCAGCACCCCAACCCGCATTTACAACAACAATTCCAATCTCCGCGGACTCATCACCGTACTCTCTTGGCTTGGGTAGGTCGTCCTTTGCCGTCTCCAACTTGAGCTTGCGCTTGTCAGCCATCTTCTGGCGTATCCCTGGGAGAGTTGTGACGTTTCCAAACTCATCACGCTCGTTGCCTGTAACTAGGGATTGCCCACCGGGCGTGCCGGGTACACTGTAAGGAGAAACCCCGTCTTCGGTAATGGCATATCTCTGGTACTTCTCGAGGGACTTCAGATCTTCTTCGCTCAGACGTTTCCCAACATCAATTTTGACCTGATCGAGGTCAAAGCGAGGAACAGACGCAGTGTTCTGAGAAATTGCTTGGTCCGTGACCACGAAAACTGGCATCTGATATTTTTGAGCCAAGTTGCACGCGTCAACGGTCAACCAGAAACAATCCTCAGGATCCCCCGGAACCAAGACGATTCGCTCAAAATCACCGTTACCTCCAAAACAGACCATATTCAAATCGCTCTGCTCAGGTTTGGTTGGCATACCGGTACTAGGACCGGCCCTCTGTGTATCGACAACCACGAGCGGCACTTCCCCGCTGCCCGCCTGTCCTATACCTTCTTGCATTAGTGCTATACCGGGACCCGATGAGCCTGTCCCTGATCGAACTCCAGTCAAGGAAGCTCCGATAGCCATGTTCACGGAAGCGAGTTCATCTTCTCCTTGCCACGCGACGCCCCCAAAAGTAGGTAGATGACGCTGCAAAAACTCAAGGACGTCCGTCGCTGGTGTTATCGGATATCCAGCAAAAAACCTTCCACCGCCCACTACGAAACCCATGCCAATAGCTTCGTTACCAGTCATGAGAAGCCTCTCTCCAATGTCACCCTTATCAACTCTGAAAACTCCGGTGTCAGAGGAGAGTTCCATTCCTTCAGCAATTTCAAACCCCAGGTCTAAAGCCTTCAGATTTTGGTCAATAATCGCACCACCGAGTCTCTTGAATCGCGCCCTGAACTCTGTCCGAACTTCCTCATCAGGAATGCTCAAAATTCGCGCCACAACTCCGGTTGAAATGCTGTTCTTATAGAGAATTCTTCCCAGCCTCCGAACGGCCAAACGGCCAAACGGAGCCACAAGTACCCGAACATCGTCAGAAATTAGACCTTCTGGAATCGGGGCGTCCGAACTATCATAAAGAAGCACTGAATCGCCGCCTAACCGATTAGCTACCCCGTGGAGACCTTCTTCATCCATTATCACTGCGAGTTGGAGGCGATCACGCACCACAAACCGTTCGTTAAGGCTACCCCGTAGGCTCGCGGCAGCCTTTCCCCCCTTAATTCTTGAAAGAACATCTCTTTCCGTATATACCCCCATGCCACGCGCACGCAGTAGGGAACCCAGCATATTCGTAACTGTCAGGGAGCCGTCACCACCTTGACCTGATACCAGGACATTCACATCATCAATCTGAATTGGTTCTGCCACCTTATTTTCCTTTTCCATTCTTGCCGCCCTGAAAATTCTTGGGATCAAGATCGCCGCTCTCTAGTCTCTCTTGCAAGGTAGGCAGCTGGGCAGGAAGAGGCTTATTGGCCTTCCTGGCACTCAAGCGAGCTAGCAACTTTTTCGCCTTCTCCGGAACTTCCATAGTTTCGATTGTTCCAGTTTTCAGAAGTTTTTGAGTCGCCTCGTGACCCGCCTGAGTGCGAACCACAACATAAGTCCAGTCCATAAGTCCAATACCACCGACCCCGATATCGGCCTGATCAACGGCATAATCCTGACAGTAAAGGCAAGCTGGCCTAGCATATCTTTGGTAATCCGACAGGGATAAAATTTCTTCCTTTCCACCTTTCAATCGGACAATCACCTTACCCTTGATGTTGATGTTCTCAATATCCGTCAAGGGGACATTGTAGTCTTCTGCAATGGAAGTTACCGACTCATTAGTAAATGCTTCAGAGCAAAAAAGCCCAATGGTCAGAGAAATATTTTCCCTGTACCACTTAGTAACTGCCAGGCGGATCGAGCTGTGTTGTTGCTGGCGAACACCGTTAACCTGGCACGGCACTCCGACCACAGCAATCGGCTTGATANNGAGCTAGTAACTTTTTGGCCTTTTCCGGCACCTCCATCGTTTCCATTATCCCAGTCTTCAAAAGTTTTTGAGTAGCTTCGTGACCTGCCTTCGTTCGCACTACGACGTAGGTCCAGTCCATGAGACCAATCCCCCCTACCCCGATGTCCGCATGATCCACCGCGTAGTCTCTGCAATAGAGGCAAGCTGGCCT
>DKAI01000184.1 GCA_002450755.1 Deltaproteobacteria bacterium UBA6930 | reverse complement strand
GGCACCTGCTGAAGCGATCCCTTCGGAGATGGATGCCGATTCCAAGGAACCAGAAGGCAATATTTAGACCAGCAGGTTTATAAAAATTTAACAGAACGGGCCCGCGAAAATAGCTTTAAAGTCGTTTAGGTAAAAGCTAAATGAGCCGGAGAACGAGAAACTCAACGGCGAATCGGGAGGGATCCACAAGGTGGCTCATCGATCGAAGTTTCCTCAAGAAATCAGACAGTTTGACATACTGGAGTAGTTTTCCTGCTTAGGGCTATAATGCTGATCAACTACCAGAGAAAAAATTGTTGCGAACAGTCCATATCAAAAAATCGATAGTAAAGAAGGCCATTTCCAGTCTGGCCCGAGTACCTACGGAATTGGTAGTCTCCACAACTCTTTTTACCTGGATAGTTTTGGCCTTTTGTCAAACGTCTTGGGCGAAGGATCTTAGTTATTCCAAGCCTGGTTCCAATGGGTCCATTATTTCTTTAGAAAAGCTGCTTAAAATTCCTGAAAGTCATTCCTACGAAGTTGAACGGAAGGCCGGCGCCTCTGCGACCGAATGGCGCACGCGTTTTCGCGACTACAGAGATCGTCTTGAACAAGAGCGTTTGAGTCTTGAGAAGGAGGAAGAAGAACTCGCGAAGGTTGCAGGAGCTACATCCGCATGGCAGTGGGCAGCTCCCGGCGTAGGTACTATGGGCGGAGGTGAGGACCAGACAAAGCACTATCAGTTAAGACAAAAGATCCGTGGCCGAAAAGCAAAGATTGAGGAATTGGAGTGGAAGGTTCGTGATCTCGAAGTGGAAGCAAACTTGGCCGGTGTGCCGGATGCTTGGAGAAACTAGGTAGCGTCTTTGTTGGGCAGGAAAGTACGACTCGAAATTGAGACAGAATAGCGGAAGATCTAACCGCTCCCGCCGTAGCGGGTTTCTTAGTTGTACTTTTGGCTCAGTGTGAAGCCTTTCCTCTCGACTCTTAGTCCTCGTGACGCTACGTTGCTAACTCAATTCACCCAAGGGGGTCCTATGGAAGATCAGAGTTCGGATGAAAATGAAGGAGGCGGAAAGGTTGATAGAGTTGCAGTACTCTACATCCTCGGCGGAATTCCCGCCATCACCGTTTTTTTAGTAGGCCTGTTTGCACTTGTTCAGTTTTGTCGTGGAATTCCCGCCTAGGAAAATTTTCGTTTGTTGGGCAAGATGTTCTTTTGTGTCCATTGTTGAAGTCATAAAAGCTTGGCTAATGGGAGTCCTTGAAAAGCTTACCGCCTCGCTTTGTGGATTTGAACTGTGCCCGGCTCAAATCAAATGACTACGCCGCTCACCTGCTTCTTCGTTTCTTTTTCAATCTTTTTTTTGTTCCTCCTAGAAGGTTGTAACTTTGAAAAAGAAGCTTCGAAAACTTTCTCGGTAGGATTGCTTACGCCGGGTTCAGTTAACGATGGTGGATGGAATCAAGGTGCCTTCGAAGGATTGCAAAATATAGAAACCGTTCTTAACGCGCGCACATCGCACGTGGAAACGCGAAGCCCGGCCGAATTTGAAGAGGCCTTTCGTGGGTACGCCGCAGACGGCTACGACTTAGTTTTTGGTCATGGTTTTGAGTACCAAGAGGCTGCCGCTCGAGCGGGAAAAGATTTTCCCGAGACAATTTTCATTACTACGTCGGGTAACACTGTATTAGAAAACGTAGCACCGATGGTCTTCCGTTTGGAGGAGGCTACATTTCTTTGCGGTCTTTTGGGAGCACGTCTTAGCGCAACTGGAATGATAGGAATGGTAGGCGGAATTGATCTTCCGTCGATTCGCAGCACATTCGACGCATTCGCGCTCGGGGCGAAAACAGGTAGGCCTGACATCGAGGCGCGCGAGGTTTTTATTGGAAATTTTGACGATGCTGCTGCCGCGAAAGAAGCGGCACGCGCTTTGCTTTCTGCCGGTGCTGATTTTCTAATTCATCAGGCCAATGATGCGGGTAGGGGGGTTTTTGATGCGTTAGCTGATCGAGATGAGGCAGACCCAATTTATGCCTGCGGGACAAATCGAGATCAAAGTTTGTTGTCTCCTTCTGTTGTTATCGCATCCGCAACGCTAGATATTCCAATGGCATTTCTAAAACTCGCGCGCGAGGTTTTGTCCGGTAATTTTGTCGCGGAACCTCTACTTCTAGGTATGTCTGATGGGGTCGTTGACTTCGTTTGGAATAATAGTCTGGCAGCTAATATAGAATCCGAGATTAAATTTGATTTAGAGGTAGCGAAGGAAAAGATCCGGTCGGGGCACATTTTAATTTCCAACGTTAAAGCCCTAGGCGACTGATGTATGGCTATGCACGAGGTCCTCGCTGAGGCGACGAGAGTTGAAAAAAAATTCGGTACTAGCGTCGCGCTGAGGGGCGCCAGCTTAAGTTGTCGTTCTGGGGAAATTCATGCCCTCGTGGGGGAAAATGGTGCCGGTAAATCAACTCTCGCCGGCATCTTTTCTGGGTTCATTAGACCTGATGATGGAGTTGTGACTCTCTTTGGAAAGCGAATAAGCCCCACTGCTTTTAAAACGTGGTCACCGGCGCGAGCTATTGGGCTAGGTGTAGCCATGGTTTACCAACGCTCGATGTTGATTCCTCAACTCACCGTCCCGGAGAATATTGCCTTTTCAGCTAAGGGGCTTAGATACAATGAGTCTCACTTCAAGTCTAAAGTGGAAGCCCTCGCTCTGGATTTTAAACTTGATGTTCCTACGGATTGCAAAGTTGCTGATCTTTCCGCCGGCGATAGACAACGTGCTGAATTGATTCGATCACTTATTCGAGGCGGGCGTTTTTTGATTCTGGATGAGCCCACTTCCGTCTTGACGCCACGTGAGGCCGATTCTTTGTTCGGCGTTTTAAAGAGTCTAAGAGATCAAGGTTGTTCGATTCTGTTTATATCACACAAGCTGGATGAGGTGATTAAGGTCGCCGATCGCATTACGGTAATTCGGAGGGGTAATACAATATCTACTCATGCCCAAGGTTCAGTTAGCGCTGCAGACTTGGCGGCCATAGCGATTGGCTCGGACGATTTTGAGACGCGTGTCTCAACGGCAAGAACAGAAGGGTTGACTAAGATTAAATTGGACGGTCTTTTTGCAGCCGGAGCAACCGCACGAAGCGCTCTTAGTGATATTAATCTCGAAATACGAAGTGGTGAGTTAGTGGGTATTGCAGGCGTTGAAGGTAATGGGCAAAAGGAGCTTGAGGAGGTTTTTGTTGGAATTCGTCCGGTTTTGAAGGGGCGTTTTATTGTTGAAGATAATGAGCTTTTACCCACGGTTCGATCGCTTCGCTCTGCGGGTGTAAGTATTCTCTCAGGTAACAAACTGATGGGTGGCTTGGTAGGTGAGCTCACGATTGCAGAGAATCTAGTGCTTAAAGGCTCCTACGATGATCAAAGGTTCTTCTCTCGTTGGCGAATGAAGCATAAACCGATAGATCGCTATGCTAAAGAAGTGATTGAGAGGTGCGAAATAAGGCCTAAAAATCCCTCTGCTTCCGTTCTATCTCTCTCGGGGGGGAACGCCCAAAAAGTGAGCGTCGCGCGCGAAATAGAGTCCGCTACGTCTGGGTTGCTTGCTTTTCAACCAACCAGAGGTCTGGATAAATCTGCGGCTGATGCTGTACATAGGCAACTATTAGAGCTTAGACAGGCAGGTAAGGCAGTTCTTGTCGTCTCTGCTGACCTTGATGAATTACTTAAGATTTCAGACCGTATTTTTGTAATGCGATCAGGAAGACTTTTGGCATGCGAGGAAAACGCGTCTAAGGAAAGTGTGGGCTCTTTAATGTTATCTGGCGAAAGGAAGTAATGGGCTCGCCGTCTTGGCAATGGATTTATTTTTTTACCCCACTTTGCGTGGTGGGAATTTCTCTTTCATTCGCAGCCGCGCTTCTAGTGTTCTTGGGTCATGACCCGATTTTTGCACTTGGTGCAATGTGGAAAGGTGCGGTCGGCTCATTTCCCGCTTTGAAGGTAACCGCTCTAAAAACTGCCCCGCTTCTATTAACTGGACTAGCTGTCACACTCACATTTCGTGCAGGGGTTTGGAATATTGGTGCAGAGGGCCAAATGTATTTTGGGGCACTTTTCGCAACGGCGATAGCGACGTTGCCATCATCGATACTGTTAGAAGGCCTTCCGACGGCTTTCGTTTTTCCGATAGTTGCTTTATTTGGAGGTATTGGAGGAGCGACATTGGCGTCCATTGCTGCATGGCTTCGGTTTAAACGTGGGGTGAGTGAGGTCATTTCCACTATTCTTTTGAACTTCGTTGCTATTCAGTTAGTAGCATGGTCGGTTTTGGGGCCCTTAGGCGAAACGGGCTCAATTTTTCCTCAAAGTAGACTCTTACCTGAAGTTACCCGCCTTCCCGCGATCGATAGATTGCATCTTGGAATTGTTCTTGGTGTCTTCTTAGCCATCTTGTGTCAACGATTCTTTCGGGATTCACCTTCTGGTTTTCGTTGGAGATCTGTGGGCGCAGATCCTCATGCTTCTCTTTATGCGGGAATCTCTCCTAATGCAGTTGGAGTGTATGCTTTGCTCGTATCCGGTTCGATTTCTGGACTTGCTGGCGCTTTCGAGGTGATGGGGGTCACTGGTCGTCTCTATTCGGGGTTTTCGCCTGGAACCGGCTACACGGCTATTGCGGTTGCTTTGTTAGCGCGATTACAGCCGCTGAATGTTATATGGGCGGCTTTATTTTTTGGGATCATTGAGGCGGGTTCTTACGGTATGCAACGTAATGCCGGAGTATCTGCTCAAGTGACTGAGGTAATACAAGGATTGGTAGTTCTTGTGTCGGCAATTACAACTCCTGCTCTTCTTCGCCGAGCGAGCGAATAATGAGA
>DKAI01000101.1:24253-44757 GCA_002450755.1 Deltaproteobacteria bacterium UBA6930 | reverse complement strand
TCAGAAACAGGCTCAGCCTCTGGCCTCTGAGTTGATGAGGTGACTTCCTCGTCGATTACCGCCGCCTCAGCTTCTTTGGAAGGGATCGCTAGGGGCGTAACCACAGGAGCCTCAGCAATTGATTCTTCTACCTGTTGCGGTGCTGTCGTTGGCTCCGGAGACTTTTTCTTCCTGCGACGGATCACAGCACCGCCGCCGCTGTCGACTCGTGCCTCGGTAATATTTCTTACCGGCTTCGCTCCGAGCTTGTCGCGTAAGAGAATTGCTTCAGCATCATTCACAGAAGCCATTGCACTCTTTAGTTCGACACCCAGAGCTTTGGCTCTTTCGACAAACTCGTTCCGGTCTAGTCCGAGTTCTTCAGCAAGTTTATAAGCCCTAATGTTCGCCATCAATCCAACCCGCGCTAAGCGGTTACCTCCTCTTGAGATATACCATCCTCAGCGGCCTCATTCGCAATTTTTGCAGCCTCTGCTTCCTTTTCAATTGCAAGATCTCCCGCTCTCACCTTAATACGCTCGGCTCCCTGCTCGTCAATTCCTGGCAAAGAAGCGAGTAGGTCAAGCTGACAGCCTGCGAGATCTTCCAAAGAAGTTATACCTCTTTGTAAAAGGAGTTCTGCCTCTGGATCCCCGCAGCCTTCAACTACAGACACAGCGTCCGCAATCCACAGAGCAATTTCACGCATCCGCGCCTCACTTTTAATATCTATACGCCAACCAGTAAGTTGAACTGCCAAACGTACGTTCTGACCTTTCCTCCCAATCGCCAATGAAAGCTGGTCATCTGGGACTATGACATCTAAAGAATGTGCAGCCTCATCAATAATGACCTTCGAGACCTGAGCCGGCGCAAGAGCACTACAAACGTATCTCGCCGTATCGGGGCTCCAAGGAACTATATCTATGCGCTCTCCGCGAAGCTCCTGCACAACCGCTTGAACGCGACTGCCCTTCATTCCAACACATGCTCCCACTGGATCCACATCGCTGTCGCGCGATGCAACTGCGATTTTTGATCGTGCGCCTGCCTCACGAGCGGCAGATTCGATCGAAACTATACTTTCGTACATCTCAGGAACTTCCTGTTCGAAAAGTTTCGTCAGCATTTCCAGACTGCTTCGAGAAAGCACTATCTGAGGACCCTTGCTCACTCGATTAATCTCCCGCACGTAGGCACGAATTCTATCTCCTGGACGGTAGGTTTCCCGCGGTACCTGGTCCTTGGGTGGTAGAATGGCTTCGGCACGCCCCAGGTCTACGACTATCGATCCCTTCTCAAACCGCCTTACTATTCCGTTTACGATCTCGCCCTTCCTATCCTTGTACTCCTCGTAAACAATATCCCGCTCGGCATCCCGGACGCGTTGGATAATTACCTGCTTAGCCGTTTGAGCCAAGATTCGACCAAAGCCACTTGCGTCGAGTTTCACTCCGATCTCGTCACCCAGCTCAGCGCCGCTATCGAAGGCCTTGGCTTCCTGGATTCCAATCTGTGTGTTTGCATCCTGGATCGATTCCACAACTTCTCTAAACTCAAAGAGCTCGATTTCCGACAACTCATCGTTAAATCGTGCTTCTATTTCACGATCCTGACCAAACTTGCGTCGGGCAGCCTGCTTCATAGCCTCTTCAAGTGCCTCGACTATTGTTTTTCGGTCAATGCCCTTATCTTTAGCGATCTGATCAATTTCGCGACGTAATGGTGCAATGTTCATTAGCGATCACCTCGAGCTTTTGAAAAGTCTTCGCTTGTATACTCGTATACCTTGTTCGCTCGAATCACGTCCGCGAACGGAATGACTCGTTGTGTACCGTCGACTAAAAGCGTTACGTCTCCATCAACAAAGGTCATGAGCTTTCCTCTAAATTTCCGAGATCCGAACTTCAGTTCTCGGGTTTCGAGCTTTACAGTCTCACCGCATACACTCTCGAAGTCTTTTTCTCTTCCAAGCACCCGATCAAGACCGGGAGATGTGACCTCCAAGGTGTAGCGAGCGTCCATCAACCCACTGGCATCAAGACAAGTCGAAAGCTCACGTGCAAGGGCCGCGCATGCCCCTACAGCAACGCGCCCATCTCCCTGCGGCGTATCTACGATTACCACCAGTCGGCCGCCTGGCCTTCCACCGCGGAAGACAACATCCACGATCTCAAACCCATGGTCCGTGGCTACAGGTTCAATCAGTGATCGGAGATCTTCCGGAATGTCGCGGTACACTATCGGTCGCCTCTTCTCTACTCGCAGCTATATTACGACAAGCAGGCCCAGCTTTGGCTCAAACTTCTGAGTGGAGTACCAAAAGCTCGCCTGTCCTTCAGGCGAGCTGAAGACACAAAAAAAGCGGACACCCGGTCCGCTTCTTCAGAAACCACCTCTTGATCGCAAACTATCTAAATCAAGGAGCCTTCGCAAGAATGAGAGGATTTCAGGACACTTTCCATCGAGGAGGCTGCAGGCACCCCACTAGATCCTGAATTGAGCCAACTCGGTTTTCCTGACAATAGTCCAGCAGCCCCCCCACGATGGCCTCCGTACTGCACGGGTTGAGGTAGTTAGCAGTACCTACCTGGATCGCCTGAGCTCCGCAGAGAATGAATTTGAGAGCATCCTCAGCTGAAGAAATTCCTCCAATTCCACAAATCGGTATCGAAACGGCCTGAAAGCACTGCCAAACCATCCTGAGGGCCACCGGAAGAATTGCAGGGCCCGAAAGCCCCCCCAAACCATTCCAGAGAACAGAACGGCGTTCTTTGAGATCAACATCTAATGCTTGGAGTGCGTTAATCACGCTGATTCCATCAGCGCCTTCGGCTTCACAAACGCGGGCCATCTCGGCAATATCCGTGACATTTGGAGACAATTTGACCAGGAGCGTGCCCACGGTGGAGGAACGCACTTGTCCTACCAGCTTTCCAAGAATCTGAGCGTTTTGCCCAAACTCTATCCCACCACTCTTTACATGAGGGCAGGAGGCATTGATTTCAATCGCAGCCACGCGATCCTCCGAAGAAAGGCGCTCACACGCTTCTACGTAGTGAGCAATCTCGGTACCGAAAACACTCGCAATTACGAGTGCCTCCTGTGGAACTTCTGGGAGTTTTTGACGAATAAATGCCTCTACACCAACATTTTCAAGACTGATCGAATTCAGCATACCAGAACTCACCTCCGCGATTCGCGGAGGTGAGTTCCCGTAACGAGGTTCCAACGTGAGGCTTTTCGCGACGAACCCACCAATCTTCTCGAGATCTACATAGCTCTGCATCTCTAGCCCGTAACCAAACGTCCCCGATGCGGCCAAGACGGGGTTTCGAAGCCTAAGGCCAGCAAAATCAACCATCAAACATTCAGCGTCAACGGTTCCACTCATTAGCAATCTTCCCATCCTAAGGTCCTGCAATCAAAGACGGGTCCGTCTTTGCAGACAAGTGCGAACCCTTTTCCCTCGCCCAAGGGAATTGCACAACCCAGGCAGACACCAATCCCGCACGCCATATTGTTCTCGATCGAGACATCGCAAGGAATTCTCCTCCTTGCAGCGATAGCTGCTACTTCTCGCATCATTGATGTAGGCCCGCAAGCGTAAACATGCGAACAAGGCATTTCTTCCAAAGTAGACGGCAACAAGTCCGTAACTAGACCGTGACTTCCCAGAGAGCCATCTTCAGTCGCTACATGAAGCTCTAAAGAAAGACCCTCAAAATCGACGCGACCCAATATCATCTCGGCTGTGTTCGCACCCAAAAGCACGACTGTACGACAATGTTCCGACAAAATCCTCGCATGCTCATATAGTGATGCGATACCAGTGCCACCGCCTATTAATACCGCACCGATCCCGTCGCCAGGCTTAGTAAATCCTTGACCGAGGGGTCCGACCACAGTCATCAAGGAACCAGGCAGGGCGGCCCTCATAAGAGCCGTTCCTCTTCCAACGACCTTGTAAGCCACATCGATAACGATCCCAGACCCTGAAGAGGTCGCGTCTGTTCTGTAGATCGCCATTGGACGTGGCAACAGGGGATCTGAAAAACAGAACTGAGAAGGAGCAACTGGCGAAAGCATTACAAATTGGCCTGGGGAAGAACGTGCCCACTCTCCCGAAATCTCCAGTCGCAAGCAAAAATTTCCGCCACCCATAGACTCATTAGATAATACGGTGCATGTTCTACTAGGCCTACTCGTCACTATCACTCCCATTTAAAACGCCGAGCGCAAAACCAAAGAAAGCAGGAGGGCATCCGTCTGAGAGGAGTAATACCGATGTCGGCGGCCTACCTTCTCGAAGCCCATAGACCGATAAAACATCAGCGCATCAGGGTTGTCCTCTCGAACCTCCAGTTGTACAACAGACCACCCTCCCTCTGATTCGATTCCCTTTTTAATTAGTTTAGAGCCCGTCCCGCATCGTCTTTCTAGAGGGTCCACTGCCAACGAAAGCACCTCCAAAACATCTAGGACAGGACGCGCAATTAAGTAGCCTACGACCAGCGCCTCCCTGGTAGCCACCCAAACCGTCCGATTTTTAGATAGGAGTTCCTCCAGGAAACCATCGCGACTCCAGGATTTCGCAAAGCTTTGCCGCGATATCTTCTCAAGCATATCAACATCTTCGGCTCGGCCTTCCCTAATGCAAACACTAGTCTCCATCGCGTGGAGCCTTAATACCGAATTGCCTCATCTTCCTTGACAGGCTCTCGCGCGCGATCCCAATCGACTCAGCTGTCCGAGAAATGTTCCAGCCATTTTTTCTCAAACGATTCATCAGGAAAATTCGTTCAAAATCCCGCCTAGCAACTTCTAGGCTCTGGCCCTCTAAGTCTTCGTCACTTTTATCTTCTAGGATTTCCGCAGGCAGATCCTCCAGATCAATTTTTGTAGAAGTTGTCATTAAAACCAGACGTTCCATTAAGTTTCTAAGCTCACGAACGTTTCCTGGCCAGCGATACCACTGAAGAGCTTTCATAGCTTTCGGAGACACTTTCTTTTGCCTCGCGCCTGAGTTCTCACAAAATTCTTCGAGGAACGCA
Source organism: Deltaproteobacteria bacterium UBA6930 (assembly GCA_002450755.1). Lineage (GTDB taxonomy): Bacteria > Myxococcota_A > UBA9160 > UBA9160 > UBA6930 > UBA6930. The sequence continues at coordinate 39,724 of DKAI01000101.1, read as the reverse complement.
TTCGCCAAAATCGGGATATCTCCGCTTCTCTCCCGAAGTGGAGGTACATGGAACGGAATTACATTTAAGCGGTAGTAAAGGTCTTCCCGAAAAGCCCCTTTGCGTATCTCTTCTCCCAGATCTTTGTTAGTCGCAGCTATCACTCGAACATCTACAGAGAGGGTTTTAGTTCCCCCAACCCGCTCAAATTTGTGTTCTTGAAGAATTCTTAGGACTTTGGCCTGAGTCCGCAGACTCATGTCTGCAATTTCGTCAAGAAAGACAGTTCCTCCGTTCGACAGTTCAAATTTTCCTCTTTTCTCGACTACCGCTCCAGTGAAGGCACCCTTTTCGTGACCAAATAGTTCGGATTCGATCAACTCCTCTGGTATGGCAGCACAATTAACTTCAACAAAGGGTCCGTCCGCTCGCTTACTACCGATATGAATTTGCCTGGCCACAAGCTCCTTGCCTGTTCCATTTTCACCAGTAATTAGTGCCCATCCGTTGGTAGGTGCCGCCTGCGCGATTTGCTTTTTAAGCCTCACCATTGGCTCGGTTTCGCCGAGAATGACACGAGCTCTTAGGGCTTCAGCGCGTAATCGTCGATTTTCTTTTTCCAAACGAGCGTGATCTAGAGCGTGTCGAATTGTGATGAGTATTTTATCTACCGAAAGCGGCTTTTCTACAAAGTCAAAAGCGCCGAGTTGAGTTGCTCGAACCGCGGTTTCAATCGTGCCATGCCCGCTCATCATCATTATTGGAAGTAGGGGCCAACCCTCACGCAGCTCCCCAAGAATCTCCAAACCATCTCGTCCCGGCATCGCAATATCCAAAAGCACACCATCGGGCTCATTGCGACGCACTTCCTCCAACGCAGACTCTCCATCCACTGCCTCGCGTGTAGTGAACCCTTCATCTGACAGGATTCCTGCAAGTGACCGACGAATACTACTTTCATCATCTACAATTAAAATTTCTGACAATTCAATCCGCCTTTACCGGAAGCTCAACAACAAACCTTGCTCCGCGAGGCTTATTTTCGTGCACCCTGACGTAGCCGTGATGATCCGCCACAATACGCGAAACGATTGCCAGTCCCAATCCGGTACCGTGGCTTTTCGTCGAAAAGTACGGCTCGAAAATTCGCGAGCGATCTTCTAAAGGTACCCCTGATCCCTCGTCAACTACCTCCATCTGTACAGTTTGCAGAGTTTGATCGTAAACGGAACGCACAGAGACTTTCGCCTCTTCCAACTTAGTTACTGCCGCAATTGCATTCTCTAGTAGATTCGCCAACACCCGCCTCATTTGTTCGTGATCAAAATCAACGTTCGGCAGATTCTGATCGAGATCCAAATCGAAATCCACTCCTTCCGTGCCTCCGTAGCTTGCAACAGCCTCTCTTATCAGGGCGTTAATGTTTCCTGGTGCAGGTTTTGCAGCAGGTAGGCGAGCAAAGTTGGAGAATTCATTCACGAGAAGTTTCAAACCTTCAACTTGTCTGGTAATCGTAGAAACACATTCATCGAAAATATGTGCATCGTCCGGAGAATCTGAAATTTTATTTCGAAATTTTCGTGTTAGACGTTGGGCGGAAAGCTGAATTGGCGTCAAAGGGTTTTTGATTTCGTGTGCTATGCGACGCGCTACTTCCCGCCATGCGGCCATTCTCTGAGCTCTTACTTGCTGTGAGTAGTCATCAAGAACGACTACTGCACCAATCGGACGACCTTCTTCTCGCAAAAGCGTATAGGTCACAAGAACCGTGAGGACTTCATCACCTCTCGAAAGTTGAAGCTGACGGCGTGAACTCTCTCGCAACCCTACCCGAGTGTCTGCGGCCAATTCACTAACCGCATCCTGAAGTTCAGGTTCTCTGAATACTTCTTTAACCTTGCGACCGATAACGCTCTCTCCCAAAGGAATTCCGAGCAATCTAAGAGCGAAAGGATTGATGGTATTGACTCGTCGTTCAGCATCAATGGAAATCACTCCAGCTCCAACATTTCTAAGAACAATTTCCATATAACGTGTGCGCTGATCTAGCTCAGTATTAGTCTTTTCGAGACCCTCCAGAGCCTCTCTCAAATCTTCCGTCATCTGGTTAAAGCTTCTGACAAGTAGTCCAATCTCGTCGTCAGAAGTTTCCTTCACAACTACGTTCAGATTACCTCTCGCAACCTCCTCAGTACCCGCCGCAAGAGCCGAAATGGGTCCCGTTACCCCCCGAGCCATTCTGAAGCCCCACCAAATAGCGAACAGCATAATAACTAACGAAAACAGAAGAAGTTCAAGTTGATACACCCCGACGATATGACCGGCGTAGGGCTGAACATCTCGGTATTGATCTACAGTTTTTCGAATCTCTTCGATCCTGTAGGCTAAGGCATGAGGAACCAAATAATTCACAACAACTGCCCCAACAATTTCTTGGGGCCGCTGCTCATCCGAAGAAAAAATTGGAACGGCGCCACGAATAACATCCCCAATTTCGGTTCCAGTTTCATCAACCACGCTTGAGGAAGTGCCCTGGAGTGCAGATCTAATGATTGAACTCTCCCGTTCGAGGAATGCTGAATCTGAGATTTCAGGATTTACAAATGTCGCTAAGGGTTCGGATTCGGCGTACGGGAAAATTTGTACCACTCCGAGGTTGTACTCTTTCTGTTTGGCCTGAACGAAGCGAGCCAAAATTTCTTGACGACCTTCCCGCAAAAGACGGCCGGCTTGGATCTGGGCCGCTACCTGCTCCCCGTAGTGAAGTGCACTTTGCGAATACGCTTCATAATAGGCATCAGCAACCTCCCTACTCCTTTCCAAAGCCCTGTCTACTTGGAGACCAAACCAGGTCTCGATGGAAGCCGTTACCAAGTAGTAAGATGCCAAAAAAACGACCGCGGTAGGAATCGTCGCTACAACGAAGAATGCCAACACGAATTTAAGGTTTAAATGGGCACCTAAAATCCCTCTTCGTCGCTCAAAGACCAGCTTAACGAAATTTCTCGCAATTAAGTAAACAAGGAGAACTACGAATATGACGTTTACGGCGTTCAAGAATAGGAAAAGGAGATTATCACCTAGCTTAACGGCCTCTGAGGCCCCACTTGCATGGCGCATAACAACTAGCACCGCTGTAATAGATAGAATGAGGGCTACCGCCATCACTAACTCGCGACGACGTCGTCTTAGCTCTGCAACTGGAAGCGGTCCTCTCTGGGAGGTTTTCTCTTGCCGTGTAGGTCCGTTCATCGCTTCTCCAGCACCCGGGTCTCGATTAGCTTGACGGTAATGGCCAATGCGTCGAGGCACAAATAGCAGAAGAAACCATTAATCAGTGCGCTCCTCATCGCAAGGTATCTAAGTCACTCAGCAGCGGATTGAAGCCCTCGGGGCCTTCTGGAGGCTCCAAGCTCGCCCACATTCGCTGACCAGCCTTCCCGAGGTCCTAATAGGACGAGTCTCAGATGCTTCTTCGGAACCTTAAAGCTGAAATAAACCGCATATCTTTGTTGGGTAGCGAATTGGGAAAAGGCGTATCAGACCGGTGCAGTAAGGTCTCGGCTCGGCACGATCTCACCAGCCTCAAATTCCCTAGAAGTCTGTGCTCCGCCAGTCAATTCCCAAGAATCGGGCGCGGCCATCAGTTCTTCAAGCAACATTCGATGCAAGGCATGGCCTCCCCGAGAGACCGACACGTGGCCTTCTATTGGTGCACCGAGTAGTGCCAAATCGCCGAGAAGGTCCAAAACTTTATGCCGAACAAATTCGTCGGTCCATCGCAGCCCGCCCCCGTTAAGCACGCGCTCCTTGTCCAACACGACAGTATTTTCGAGGGTTCCACCCTTGGCAAGGCCAAGCTTCCAGAGTGCTTCCACTTCATGAAGAAAGCCAAACGTCCGAGCGCGACATATCTCTTTTTCAAAGGACTCCGGAGTTACTACAAAACCATCGATCTTTTGCGTACCGATAGTTGGGTGCCCGTACTCGATTGCATAATCGACTAACAGACCTTCTCCCGGCCGAACCGAGATAGACCTTGCACCATCCCTTACGCTTATCTCGTGCTTAATTCGGATCTTGCTCCTCTTCTGACCTTGCTGTCTTCGGCCTGCAGATCGAACTAAAAACACAAAAGAGGCTGAGCTTCCGTCCATCACCGGAATTTCAGGTCCATCTAGTGAGACATAGGCATTATCTACACCCAGGGCATAAAACGCCGAAAGCAAATGCTCAACAGTTCCTACCGTTGCCTCACCAAAGCCCAGAGTTGTCGCCAGACGTGTACTCGTTACATATTCGGGGCGGGCTGGGATTTCGACCGGATGCCCCCTCCCTTCTCGAATGAAGACAATGCCAGTATTCTCCCTAGCAGGCCTTAATTTGAGTTCTACTGGCTGCCCGGTATGCAGGCCGATCCCAGTACAAGAGATTTCTTCGGAAATAGTATGTTGCAACACGGTTCGAGCACCCCCTTGCCACTACCCCCCGAGGCGCGGCTCAGCAGAACCAGTATGTATATACATATATGAAGCAAAATACGTGCCAATTTTAGAAAAATACAAAAGATTGCGGAGAGAGACGACTTTCCATTTAATGCTAGGTAGTTAGAAAACACCTTTAACTTTCAGGACGCATAGGCACGGGAGATTTTCACATAGGACTTTGTGACCTTTTTGTTACAAGCGTGAGCATAAGATCACACCATGCCATTTCTTCCGTTTCATTCGCTTCGATCGCAAAGCCCTATAGTAGCTGAGTCTGTGCTGGTTTGAGAGGAGGAGTAGACCCCAAGTGGGACCGAGCCCTTTCCGTCGCCTTACGCCCACGTGACGTTCGTTCGAGAAATCCTCCTTGGATGAGAAAGGGCTCCACGAGATCCTCTAACGTTCCCCTGTCCTCACCGAGAGCTGCAGCGAGGGTATCTATCCCAACCGGGCCCCCTCCGAATTTCTCTACCAGCACTGAGAGCAATGCACGGTCTAAGGAGTCGAATCCAAGCTCATCAACATCGAGACGAGTCAAAGCAGACCCTGCAAGACGGACATCAATTACCGCCTTCGGACCTGACTCCACAAGGGCGAAATCGCAAACCCTCCTGAGAAGTCTATTAGCTACTCTGGGAGTACCTCGGGCCCGTTTGGCGATCTCATTCGCTGCTTCGTCATGAATCGGCACCTGCAAAACTTTGGCCGTCCTATTTATGACGCCAGTCAAGTCGTTCGGATTGTAATAGTCCAGCCTCGCAGTCCACCCGAAGCGATCTCTCATCGGGGCGGTGAGTAAACCCGCTCGCGTAGTCGCTCCGACCAAGGTAAAACGCGGTACATCCAACCTAACTGACTGAGTCCCTGGTCCTTGTCCAATTAAAACATCAAGGCGAAAGTCCTCCATTGCAGGATATAACACTTCTTCGACCACCGGCGGTAACCTGTGAATTTCGTCAATGAACAGAACGTCGCCTTCCTCTACCGTCCCCAACAAACCTGCTAAATCGGCAGGCCTTTCCAGCACAGGACCGCTCGTCGCCCGGAAACGCGCATTAAGCTCGTTAGAGATGATTCGAGCTAAGGAAGTTTTACCAAGACCGGGAGGACCATAGAAAAGAACATGATCGAGGGTCTCTCCGCGTTCCCTTGCCGCCGCAATAAATACACCCAAATTTTCGCGAAGCCTATCTTGCCCCACCATTTCCTCCAGGCTCTGTGGCCTAACCTTCTCCTCGTAACTGGTCTCTGTCTCATCTTGGCTGCCTTCCAAAAGGTGACGCTCTATATTACCCACCTCCGTCATCTCGCGAGCCTCGGCAGAGCCGTCTTTACCAGGGTTTCAATAGGAGCGTCAATTCCGCAATCACTAACGACCTGATCCACGAGAGTTTCAGCTTGGGATTTTGGCACTTGAAGATTAGTCAGAGCTGACAGAAGTTGGTTACGAGGGGATCCTTGGGAGTCCTCCGCACGAGACTTGTCATCTTGATTTTGGTCTCCCAACTGCTCGCAAGCTCTTTCTCTCAGTTCAGCTATCAACCGATTCGCAGTCTTTTGGCCGATCCCAGGCACTCTGGATAGTGCCTGTGCATCGCCATCTGCCAATCTATTCAGTAACTCTTTGGCGCCGATCCCCGACAGAACCGTCTGAGCCAGCCTAGGCCCCACACGGTTTGCACGAATTAAGAGTTGAAATGCCCGGACTTCTGTTATCGAAGAAAAACCGTACAACTGGATTGCATCGTCGCGAACTTGTGTGTGGATGTGCAATGAGACGAGATCGCCATGCTCAGGAAGTGCTGTGAATGTCGACAAGGGAATATTTACCTCATAGCCAACACCGCCGACGTCCACACCTACGACGGTAGGTCGTTTTTCAAACAGAATTCCTTCCAATCTTGAAATCATCCGGCGCTCCGTATTGCTCTAAACTTTAGGACGCCTGAACAAATCCAACTAACCCCGAACAACAAACTTTCCTCGCCCCCTGCTTCTTGGCCGACGACTACGCCGTTTAGTTAAAGCTACCAGGGGGGAGTTCCCCTGGGTATAACAGATCGCAGCCGCGAGCGCGTCTGCAGCATCGTTTGGAGGAACTGTCTCCATTGCGAGTAATTTCTGAACCATTTGCTGTACTATTTTTTTTTCTGCGGACCCGTATCCAGTAACCGCTAATTTGATCTCCCGAGCGGAGTATTCCACTACCTGTAATCTAGCTACACTGAGCGCGGTGACAGCAGCCCCCCTAGCTTCACCCAGGATTAGGGCAGATTTAGGACTAACCGATACGAACGTTCGTTCGACAGATGCAATCTCCGGCCGAACCTCCGAAATGACACGTCCTAGCTCTTTGAAAATCCACGCTAGCCTGGCTGGCAAGTCGTCCATTCTGGGAGGCTTTATTACTCCATGCGAAACATGGCGCAGCCCTCCCCGGTCATCATCAATGACTCCATACCCAGTAGCCCGCGATCCAGGATCAACTCCAATAATGCGCATCCAAACACCCGCTTAGCAGTAGCCTATGCAAACTTTGCCATTTCGTCTTCAGAAATGTCGAAATTTGCAAATACAACTTGCACATCGTCTAAATCTTCCAAGGCATCGTGCAACCTCAGCATTTTTTCCGCCTGGTTACCAATAAGAGTTACAGTCGTTCTAGGTTCCATGCTGATCGACGCTTCATTAGCCACATACTCAGCTTTTTCTAGACTTTCTCTCACCGGCGTTAAAGAGCCAGGCGAGGTAATCACTTCCAAAAATTCGTCCAATTCACGAACATCTTCTGCACCTGCTTCGAGAGAGGCTTCCAATAGTTCATCAACATTTAAGCTGCTCTTCGCAAACAAAATTGTCCCCCGCTTTTCGAATAGGTAAGACACGCAACCAGCCGCTCCTAGATTTCCGCCGTGTTTCGTCAAAAGATGGCGAACGTCACTAACTGTTCTGTTCCGGTTGTCTGTAAGAGTTTCGAGGAGAATCGCCACGCCACCAGGGCCATAACCTTCATAAACTATCTCCTCAAAATCTCCTCCATCACCACCGCCAGCGCCCTTTTGAACCGCTCGCTCGATATTGTCTTTCGGCATATTGGAACCACGAGCCTTCTCTATCGCAAGACGCAACCTCGGGTTTCCTTCTAGATCGGAACCTCCCATCCGAGCCGCAGTTTGTATTTCGCGGATCAACTTCGTAAAGACCTTGCCTCTCTTTGCATCGGCCACGCCCTTTTTCCGCTTTATCGTTGACCACTTCGAATGCCCAGACATGTTTCCTCCTTAACCTCCCCCTGGACTCAGCGTGACTGAAGCGACTTGTTGAATCACTCACCAACCCAGAAAAGAGTTCCGCAACCTCAGGTTAAGCTATTCAAAAGCGAAGGGTATTCCTTCCTCGTTAACGTAGAATCTAGCTAATCCATAGGGGCAAGGGGCTGCTCCGGCCGATATCCCACCACCGGGGAACCAGATAGTCCAACAAGTTCCTAAAAAAGCACATACTAGATCTTAGCTGAGACCAATTAAGGACTTTCAAATCCAAGCGAGACCGAGGAGCCTCGTGTATTTTTACGGTTGAGCGGAACGACACCTTTTACAAGCTGCCTTCCAATAGAAAATGGAATGCGCATGCTAGGCGGGATATGGAAAAGGAGAAAAAAACACACTCTTTTGACATACGAACGTTTTACTCCTGCTTCACCGCATTCCTTCTCCTGGCATCTGTCGGGCTACTCAACAGCCGAGTAGAGGCCCAGCGTAATGCCCGACCACTGCCTGCCTTTACCGGAACGACGCTTGATGGATCAACCTTATCCGTGGGAAGCCTAATCGGGAAACGACTTCTCTTGTTTACCTTCAACGCGAGCTCTCTCGAAGCGAAGGCTGCCGCTCGAGCTCTATCAAAAATTTCCGAATTTAGAGAGGAACACAACTTTCAAATTCTTGGAGCGGGTCGCGGTGGAGCCGCTCTATACGAACTGCAAGACAAGTGGAAATTCGATTTTCAAATTCTTGAGGATTCGAGAATGAATTTCGCATCCAAACTGGGAGCCAAAAGTCCTGCCGCATTCTTAGTCGTTAATTCGTCTGGAAAACTCATACGCGGTGGCGACGTTCATACGGGAGGTCTTAACGAAGAGCTTGCCGCCGAACGAATCGAGAACATGCTGAAAGGTTGGCTACGACTGCCAAAAGAAGAGGCCTTCGGCATGTCGTCATTCGGGGGAAAGCCTCTCGCTCCAAATTTTGTAGCGACAACTTTAGATGGCTCGAATACTTTCTCGCTCCACGAGGCGGGCGGGAGAGGTACTGTCATTGTTTTCTTTCTCCATACGTGTCCACACTGCCACCATGCGCTTAGTTTTTTCAAAAAAGAATTGGCAAAAATACCCCTTAAACAACGACCGAACTTTATTGGAATATCCGTCCAAGGTAACCTTAAAAATGTTACACGAAGCCTTGAAAAATATGACATTGATTTTTTTAAACCCTATAGAGATCCTTCGAAAAAAATTCAACAAAGCTTCGGTGATCTCTCAAGTTATCCAACATCGTTTATTATTGATCCTGAAAATCGACTGATCTCCAGAGAGGAAGGATGGAACCCGAGAAGGCATCCTCACCTCTTAAGGATGCGTATAGCCCAAATCTCGGGAATGTCGGTGCCGATGCTACTAAACTCGAAAGGCTTTAGTGGCAACGAATTTTGCGGAACGTGCCATGATAACCAGCACGACACTTGGGCTCTAACGACACACGCGCGGGCCTTCGAGACTTTAATCAAACATGGTGCGGAAAGTGATCCGAATTGTGTTGGGTGCCATGTTGTGGGATGGGAGCAAACAGGAGGGTACTCTCTTGAGCGTCCAACAAGCCACCTTGAAGGGGTGGGGTGTGAATCATGCCATGGTCGTGGAGGACCACATTTGTCCCCCGATTTTGTAAAAAACGATAACTACGAAACCGTTTGCCTGAACTGCCACGACTCCAAACATTCACTAGGATTTGACTATAAAACCTTCGCCTTAAAAACTTCACACAAGTCAAACACGCAGTATCTGTCTTTGACAGATGAAGAAAAGCTTAAACTTGTTTTAAGCCGCAAGAAGGCACGGAATACCCTTCCTGAAAATGGAGCAACCTATGTTGGATCCGATGCCTGTCGCGACTGTCATTCCTCTGAATATCAAATATGGTCCCAGCAGGCCCACGCACTTTCCACACAGAGCTTGGGAGATCAAAAAGAAAACAGCGATTGCCTCAAATGTCACACCACGGGTTTTGGCTCTCCGGGGGGGTTTCCAGTTAATGCGGCACTTTCAGACGATATGGACCTCGGACGAGTGGGGTGTGAGTCGTGCCACGGACCGGGATCAGTACATATAGCCAACGGCTCTAAAAAGAAAGAGTCCATCCTCGCACTAACCGACAAGTGTGGATCATGCGTCATTTTGGAGATCTGCAGTGGGTGCCATGATGATGCCAACGATCCAGGGTTCGAATTTGAGGTTAAAGAAAAAATTGAAAAGCAAAGGCATGGAGGACTTCCTCTTCCACCTCTTGGAAACAAACCACTCTTCCCAACAACTGACTCCAAAGATGTCGAATTGCGAGAATTTCACAATTTCCACTCATTGCTTGAACTCAGGAACGCAACGGAGAAGAATGAAAACTGACAAATCGAACCTGCTATATGAGACGATTCGATCCGCTTTAAGACACGTTGAAGAATTTGTGGAGGAAGGTGTCGCACCGATTAAACGTTTACAAAGTGACGAAAATAAAACATCTCCTGCTTTAGGCCTTATCCATGATCAACTCAAGGGTTGCACCCGATGCCCGCTGCATGAGCAAAGGACCCAAATCGTTTTCGGGGACGGCGATCCGAACGCCAATCTCATGTTTATAGGAGAAGGACCAGGAGAAAAAGAGGACCTTCTTGGCTTACCTTTCGTTGGGCGGGCAGGAGAACTTCTTACAAAGATGATCGAGAATGGTCTCGGTATCACACGGAAGGAGGCTTACATTTGTAACATTGTAAAATGTAGGCCCCCAAAAAACAGAACTCCAACACCTACAGAAGTCGGAACCTGCAGAACATTCCTCGATTCTCAAATTAAGGCTGTGTCTCCTAAAACGATTGTAACTCTGGGCAAACCCGCCTCCAGCTTGCTACTCGGAAAAGATATTGCAATTACAAAGGTACGGGGCACCTGGCACGAATATCAAGGAATCCCTGTCATGCCAACCCTCCATCCAGCTTTTGTCCTTCGGCAGTACACCGAGCAGAATCGTCGTTTGGTTTGGCAGGACTTAAAGGCAGCCCTAGCTAGATCCAGAGAAACCTCCGTCTAGTGCAGGCAGTTAGCATTTGGACAGCCTCTAAGGGCGATCCGGAACATCTTCCGACTGTGCTCGTCGAAACTCTTGTAAGTTCGCTCGAATACCCTCGTCCTTACGCGCGATAATCGCAGCTGCGAGAAGCGCAGCATTCTTAGCCCCTGCCTTTCCGATCGCAAGTGTTCCGACCGGAATTCCTCCAGGCATCTGAACAGTCGCCAATAGCGCGTCTAGGCCCTTCAGTGGCGAGCTCTCGATAGGTACGCCAAGCACAGGCAAGATCGTATGGGCAGCTGCCACTCCAGCTAGATGGGCAGCACCTCCCGCACCGCAAATCACAACCTCAAAGCCTGTTTTTTCAGCTTCGCCCAGAAAATCCACCAGCCGACCAGGAGTGCGGTGTGCCGAAATCACTCGAACATCGGCTTCAATCCCAAGACTCTCAAGAGTCTCTTCCGCCGGACGCATAATGTCATAGTCATTTTTACTTCCCATCAATACTGCTACGCGTGGCTTACTCAAAGGTTCCTCCCATAAATTATAAAGACGGCAGTGTAGTGCGAACATACCCCAAACGGCCACCAACCTTTCTTTCACTTTTAAGCTTTGATAGCGTAGGTTTGAAGCCAATGAAGAAGATATCGCCTACAACACAGCTCTGCGGCGTTATTCTCCACCCTGCGGGTCACTCTCGTTCGCCGGCCATGCACAACGCCGCCTTCAAATCGCTAGGAATTGATGCGCGATTCCTAGCCTTCGACGTGATCCCAGAGCAACTTGCCTCCGCTATAGCAGGATGCAAAGCTCTAGGATTGCGCCAATTGGCCGTCTCAATTCCTCACAAGCAAAACGTAATTCCCTACCTGGACGAAGTGGACCAGGTGGCTTCTAAAATTGGAGCAGTAAACACGATTACACTCCGCGAAAATCGACTAGTTGGTTCCAACACGGACTGTATTGGCCTAGTTCGTGCGCTGGAAAGAACCACTCCACTCAAAGACAAGCGCGCAGTAGTGTTGGGTGCCGGTGGTGCTGCGCGCGCTGCGATCTTTGGGCTTCTTCAGTCAGGCGCCCATGTAACGGTCTTAAATCGAACAGTTGGAAAGGCAAGAACTTTACTTACCGAGCTCGGAGGAGAAAGAGCCGGAGCTCTTGAGGACTTAGCTAAAATCGAGTGTGATATCCTAATTAATACGACAAGCGTCGGTTTAAGCGAGGATATTTCTCCCGTTATGTCTAAAAATATTCCCGAAGGATCGATAGTTTTTGACGCTATCTACTCACCAGAACCTACACGCCTCCTACGGGATGCAGAAGAGAAAGGTTGCGTATCGATCAATGGAAAGTGGATGCTCGTGGGCCAAGCTTTAGAGCAAATCCGACTTTGGACGGGTCTTTGCCCTTCCGAGCAAATTTTGGCCGACGCATTTGACACCGCAGGAAACACATTGTCTCAAACGAAAAAGACTATTTGATTTTATTTTCCCTATAAAGGACATGCTTCCGAGCTACCGGGTCATACTTGCGGAATTCAAGCTTGTCTGGGGTATTCGTTTTGTTTTTAGTCGTCGTATAGTAATGACCCGTACCTGCGGTCGATTCCAGTTTTATCTTTTCTCGCTTGCTTTTCGCCATTACTTCTCTCTCAACAAAGTTGTTAGGAACTTCTTAATAAAATTATTAGGAACTCGCTCCAGTTGGTTCCGGCACCAGATTGCCGCTTCGCACGAAAACGCGGACGCGTGCTCCATCGCGGTCCTCCATCTTAACTCTACTAGGTTTATCATCCGTTGGATCTACCAACATAACGGTTGAAACCGCTATGAAGCCTTCCTGCTCAACGATCCCACCAGCCCGAGCGCCACTCCTTCCAGGCTTGAGGTGACGTTTCTGCATCCGGATACCTTCAACCCTAACTTTTTGAGCCGAACTACGGACCTCAGTGATTCTGCCTTGCTTGCCCTTGTCAGACCCGCTCACCACCTGGACTAGGTCGCCTTTTCTCATCCGAAGTGTCATGTCTTCTCCTAAGAGCCAGTATTGGTGCCTCGACTAGGCGCTCAAGTCAACCCTCTACAGTCGATTTGGACCAAAACTTATGTTAGAAGGCTTCGTATGTGGGACATAAATCAATTTCGGACCCCCTTTTGAGGACTTAGGGACCCCTGACCGCTAAGGTTCGTTGGTGAACCGCTCAAGCCTAGTGCTCTTATTGTGCATCTCGACAGCTACCCTGGTCTGCTGGCCTTGGAGTAATGCTTCTGGGGAGTCAGCTCTGCGGCTAAACCTCCCTGAGAAATACGAAACAATTAACGCTAACACCTATGACGAAGACGGGAATGCCGTAGGCGGTGCAAGACTTGTGATCACCAGCAACGAAGATGGGAACACAGTCTTGGAGGGCACAGCCGGAATAACCCACTCGGCTTCAATGACATATTCGATGGTGCTTGAACCCACCAAACGCTCAAAACTCAAGCCACTTCTGCAGAAATCTCATTCAGTTGACCTGAAAGGCAACAGTCTCGGCTTGTTGACAATAAATCACGTCGAAGGCTTCGCGTCTTGCTCTTCCTCAGAATCCGATCCAAAAAAGAAAATGAGAACGCTGAAACTCCCTTCGAACGACCTGGTCTCCAATATTCCATTAAGCCTCTTGTTCAGACCTCTTGTAGAAGGGAAAGAAAAAGAAATCTCCTTTCAAATCTTTCTCTGCCGACCTAAGCCAAGATTGATTCATGCTAAAGCTAAAGTCGTCCATTCGAAAAAGAATGCCGAAGGAATAGTAGAAGTTCAGTACACCATCAGTCTTGGAAATCTTCTAAATCGGGTAGCATCCCCGTTCCTACCCAAGCTTTCAGTCTGGTTTGATCCCAAAATTCCGAATATGTGGATTGGGCATAGAATACCGCTGTACACTCAGGGGCCAACGGTAACCATTCTCCGTTCAGGAAATCACTTAAAAGAAATCGGGATCAAGCAGAAACTAGAAAGAGCCCGAGAGTTCTAAGAGTCCGTCCAGAAACTTTTACTAACAGTTCTTTTAGTGACAGGCTTTTCCGTACTTCTTTAGTCGCCAATAGTTATAAGGCCACGGTGCGAGAAAGCCCATTAAAAGGCTCGGTGGAATGGACCACCACCTTAATGCGACCTCCCCGACCAGGGCGAAGTCCGTCAGGTTCATCGCCAATTCCATACCCAGCATGCTGATCAAGCTCATACCAAAGGCAGTCTTTAAGGCTCCTACCAAGCCGAGTTGCTTTCTAAGTATGATGGTCTCCAAGGCAATACTGGTGCCGAGACCGTTCAGCATCGCCAACGGAACCACGATGTACGGAGCAGTAGTAGGCGAGAAGACCTGAAACCAATAAATCGTCGCGAAGTCTCCAGTCGCGCAGCCTACTAAACACCAAAAGGTGTTTTTAGCTGACGAATTCCAAGTAGCTCTGCAAGCCCAATCGACACCAGCAAAATCTTTGCTCTTTTGTAAACCTGTTTCCATGAGGTCTCACCAATTGCCTTAAAGACTGTTTTTGTTTCCATAATTTCTCTCGGCAATTCGCACCAAGGAAGAAATAACTTCGTTATATGGAGCCTTTAAACCTACTTCTGACGCCGCTCTCGGGATAGCCCCATTTATAGCGTCAATCTCAGACCGTCTCCGCGCCAATCTGTCCAACAGCATTGATGGTTTAGCGTTAGGAATTTTTGAACCAAACTCACGCACATATTGAATCGGATCGTGAAAATCCAAATGGATCCCAGTTGCCCGTGCGACTTCAAACGCTTCTAACGCACATCCTGACGCTATCCGCCAGGCGTCGGGATCATCGATGACCTGGCCAATAGTTTTCCCCGTTACCGAAGTCGAACCACTATAACAAACGTTACATATAAGCTTTTCCCAGATTAGCTGATGGGGGTTATCGAAGGCCTTAACTGCGAAGCCGGATTCGCGCCAAACTTTGGCAACTTCTTCTATGCGCGGCGTAACCCCCCCCTTTAGCTCACCCAACCGGACAAGTTCCATCCCGTTATGGTGTACGTGTCCTGGCTCGGGAATAGAGGCTCCAAAGCCACCAACAACCCCGATCGCAACTCTATGGTCGCCTAGAACCTTGGCCACTTTTTCGGGGCTACCGAGGCCATTTTGAATAGTAAGAACAAGAGTGTTCTCATCTAACAAGGACTGAGTTTGTTTAGCCGCTTCAACAACGTCATAAGATTTAGTGGCTATTACAACCAGGTCGCACAACCCGACATCGTTAACAGTAGTCGTTGCGTTCATTGCCACACGTCTATCGCCGCTAGCACCTTCAACTCGTAAACCATTTCTAATGATGGCGTCAATGTGTTCTCGCCAGTTATCTACGGCCCATACATCATGTCCTGAAGAGGCGAACAGGCCTGCATAAACAGAACCCATCGCTCCTGTCCCAACAATGGCGATCTTCATTCAACTACCTCGCGAGGAGTCCTCATAAGTGTCCCTTCTCTTGTCTATCTCCTCGGGTGCGTACAGATCTAACAGAGTGGGACCCACTCTTCGTGCATTGGAGTAATTAAGCCAAATCCTAAGTAAATGTCGCCGTTCTTCTAAGCTGTCTCTATAATTTCCCCGCGAGTGAAGTATGGTAAAATTATTTATGTATTGGATATCACCC
>DKAI01000101.1:5834-23858 GCA_002450755.1 Deltaproteobacteria bacterium UBA6930 | reverse complement strand
CTTCATGGACGACCCAATCGATCGGATTTCGATTATAGGTAGTATGGAGAAGACCTTTGTAGAAACTAAAAACGGGGATTCTCTCCGATGAAACTGGGGGTTCGCCTACAGCCTGCTCACCACGGCGATGATGAAAAAACCCTCTTAGTAAGACTTCGTAAAGATCGGGGCGCTCTGAGAGAATCGCATTGTGAACGGATGCAGAGCTGGAAATTACTGAAAGTCCCCCCTCCTCGGCGGTCCCCATACAAAGGAGTCCAGCCCAATCCGCACCATCCGTATGAAAAGGAAGAAGTTCTCGGCTGTGATATCCACGCGATCTATGCGAGTACGGTTCATCGCGATCTACAATTTCTATAATCTTCTCGCCCAGATGATTCTGAGCCACGATTGTTCCCAGATAGCTTGAAATCCCCGCGTGGGCTAGAAAATTTTCCTCAACGGAGTAATTTTCAGTGGGAAAACCTTCAATTACCGTAAACCCTCGCCCCGACTCCAAATCCGAAAGGCAATTCAACAAAAGCTTACTTGTTTGAGGAAGGGGAAAATTCTTGGGCGACAGGTGGCCAAACTCCAAACCTCGTCGGGCCGCCCCCACAATTGCAGCGTCAATTTCCTTGAGCATTTCAGGATTTAGACGTCGGACCCACGAACGGCTCTCTCCAAAATCGGCCCTAGTCCAGCAGGACGAATCTGTCCGAACAGGTTCGCCTGCTCTATTTTCTGCAACTGCTTCTTCCATCGAGTCAAACCTACGGCATTTCCAACAAATATTAAATAGGGCGAAGCACTCACAAAATAAAATCCCGCGGGGCAAAAAGCCACTTGACAGAACTCCTGCGAAACCTCACGGTATTTCTTGAAGACTACAGACAAAGGGAGGAGGCGAAATGCGCCCCCAAACGCTCCTTGTCGGTACAGACTTCTCGGAATACGCAGACCGAGCATTCTCGGCGGCGCTTAATCTCGCTACGCAATTTGATGCCAGCCTCGAGCTGCTGCATGTAGTCGATACGCCAATTCCTTTTTTCGAACCATACACAGTATCCCTACCCGACACCTGGCTCACTGAAATACGGATCAAGCACGAAAAAAACCTGACCGAACAAGTTCAAAGAGAAAATAAGAGAAACATCAAGATAAAAGTGCGTGTACTCGAAGGGAACCCTGCTCTTACTATTGCAAGAGAGGCTGAAAGAATTTCTGCAGACTTGGTAATAGTGGGCTCTCGCGGTCAAGGAGGGATTAAACATGCTCTTCTTGGAAGTGTTGCGGAAAGGATCGTTCGCGAGTCTCAGTGCAATGTTCTGACTATCCAAGATGCTAGCCCCCCGCAAAAATTACTCGTTGGAACTGATCTTTCAACGCATTCCGACTACGCCTTATCAGTCGCTGCAGAATTAGCACACGAATTTAACGCTACGCTCGAGCTTGTTCACGCTATACATGTACCCGTAGCTTTTGTTACTCCGTATGAAACTGTAATTCCCGAAACGGCTATTGAAGAAGTTTTTAACGGAGCCGAGCAAGACCTTCGCCGTTTGGCAAAAGATCTTACACGAGATCTAGTAGTCAGAACGTCAGTCCTTGCTGAACCTCCCCATTCGGCCCTTTGCGACGCGGCTGAGCGTGACAAAGCGGACCTAATCGTTGTAGGGGCCCACGAACATTCGGGCTTAAAACGCATGATGCTTGGAGGTGTCGCGGAAAGAGTGCTGAGGAACGCACCTTGTTCAGTCCTAATCGTTCGAGTGCCGCACTAGGAACCGCCGCTTCTCCCAAGTAAAGATGAAAACCAACGAGAGAATGCCCCCCAGAGGCTTCCAAAAAACAAACTTAGGCCACTTATTTCCCCCGCCGAGTCAGCCGAATTTGGCGCTTCAGTACTTTTGGCTTGAGACTCGTCAAGAGGCACTAAGCTCTTTTGCAAATTGTTTCCAAATTCCAAAAGAATTCTCGACGTCATTTCTTTCACCAACCCTGGTCGCCCAAACTGAGCGGCCCTTCCGGATAAGGTGATATCCGAATCGACACTAACCTTCGTCCCGGCTTCCGTTTTTGAAAGCGAGTAGTTAATTTTCACGCGTCCCCTGCTTCCACCTTTTTTGTCTGCGCCGTCACCTTCGATCGAGCCTCTATTGGTCGACGCATCCGAAACATGGCGCGCCTCGCCTTCAAAGCGTGCGGAAATCGGACCAATTTTGACAGCGACCTCTCCTCGATATGTGTCTTCACCCATTACCTCTAAAAGTCTCGCTCCTGGGAGACAATTAACCACCTCCGGAACATTTTCAAAGAGCTCCCAAACCTCATCGATCGGACTCGTCACCTCAAAATCTTGTTCTACCTTCAACTTTCTTATCCTTCCTTCTTCTCGATCGCAGTCAAAACTCGTTCAGGAGTCATCGGCAACTCGCTGACCTTCACTCCAAACGGAGACAATGCGTCCTCAATAGCAGATGCAAGCGCAGTTGGCGCCACCAAACGCCCCCCCTCCCCAGCGCCTTTTATTCCGTACTCGGTAAACGGTGATGGCGTTTCGTGATGATAAACCTCGATATCAGGAACTTCGTAAATCGAAGGCAACAGATATTCGCCAAACGTAGAACTCAGAAGTTGACCTTCGTTATCGAATACGCATTCCTCCATAAGCGCTGCCCCAATACCTTGCGCGATCCCTCCGACTACTTGGCCAACCAAACCCTTTGGATTGACGACTGTGCCTGAATCGTGAACCGCCACATATCGGATTATCTCAATGGCGCCCGTTTTGATATCCACTTCAACAATCGGAATGTGGCATGCGTGTGCAACTATCGGATAAAAACTTCCCAAGTCTGTTCGCTCCGCGTTGGGTTGAGTCGCATACGGATGGGCGTAATTATAGAGAACCGTAAGCCCGCCTTCTTCGGACTCTGGCAGATCTAATTGAAAAAGATGCGCCTGCATCGCAAGGTCACCTATAGAAATTTCTCCAATTCCTTCTTTTCTTCTAACACCCCCTCTACTAACCTCGAGCGCCTCGGACGATTCGCCCATCGAATGCGCAGCTATCCGCAGAAGTTTCTTTTTAAGTTTTTCAGATGCGCCAACAGCGGCCCCCGCGAGCATCACGGTTAACCTACTCCCTCCTGGCCCTGCAGAGAGAAGGCCAGAACGAGAAGTACCTAATTCGACTGATACGACTTCAGGATCAATACCGAATTCCTCCGAAATTACTTGGGTAACGACAGTTTCGGCACTTTGCCCCCAAAACGGAGACCCAATTGTCGCGACAAATCCACCCGTCGCATCAACGTGTAGCCTTAAACTTTCTGGAGTAGAGGTAAGCGGAAAGGGTGGTTTTTCATAAAGAAACCACCACTCAGTAGCACTGTATGCGCTCCGTTCTTGACAAGTAGCCAGCCCAATACCGATATACCTACCCTTTTTCCTAAGCTCCTCTTGCTCCGCCTTCAGAGCAGACATATCAGCCTTCTCTAAAGCTATCTCTAAAACCCGCTCGTAATTACCACTGTCGTAGATATTTCCGGTAGGAATCTTGTAGGGGAATTCGTCGGGTGCAATAAAGTTGCGTCTGCGAATCTCTTCCCGTGCAATCCCTAGCTCTTCAGCGGCTGCATCGGCCAATCGCTCAATTGCAAAATTTCCCGGATCCGACCCTGCTCCTCTGAAAAAACCCTGTTGATCTTTATTAGTGAGTATACATTTCAGATCATACTGAAGACTTCCAATCCGATAAGGACCTACGGGTTGGGCAAGAGCGTTACCGTGTGGCCCATGCGCGAAGCGAAAATATGCACCGTAGTCATCTAAAATCTTAAGCCTTAGACCTAAAAAATCGCCCTCGTTGCTTACCGCTAACTCAGCCTCATACTCTCGATCCGGGCCAACATTGTCGGACGAAGAAAGATTGTCGACACGATCTTCTATAAACTTTACGGGACGTCCCGAAGCCTTGGAAAGAGCGCCTGCGAAAACCACACATTTAGAAAGAACGTGTTTACTACCAAAGCTACCCCCGACCAATGTAGGAATCATTTTCAACTGGTGAGTCTTTACACCCAACATTTCGGCGTAAACCCATGGAATGAAATTATACATGTTTGTATTAGACCAAACTTCCATATTGCCAGTTGAGGGTTCAAAGCTAGCAACCGCCCCGCCCGTTTCGATCGGCTGCGCACTCATTCGGTGCCAACGTAACTTCCGGCGTATTATGTGGTCGGCCCTTGCAAAGTCTTCTTCGATCGGTCCAAAGTTAAAAACCTTTTCGAAAACAACGTTATTTGCCAGAGTATCGTGCACTTTTGGAGCTGAGGGTTCCATTGCAGAGAACATATCTGCAAGGGCGGGAAGAGGTTCGTATTCAACTTCGATCAGTTCGCACGCATCCTCTGCAATATAACGATCGGTAGCGGCGACAATTGCAACTGCCTCTCCCGCAAATCTAACTTTGTCGATCGCTACCGCATGTTGCGGCACTTGCTCTGCACAGAATGAGGCGTTAGCCCCAACGTACTCGGCTGCATCAGAACCACTAAGAACGGAAACCACCCCTTTCAGTTCTCTCGCCTTAGTCGCATCTACGTTGATAATTTTGGCGTGTGCGTAGGGACTTCGTAAGGCAGCTGCATGCAGCATTCGAGGTAGTTTGACATCATCTATATACACCCCACGGCCCGTAAGAATTTCGGGATCTCGCTTCCTTTGGACACTTTTCCCTATCCAACCGTGAGTCTCACCTGGTGCTCTAAGTGGCATACGATCTCCCCTCACGTAAATTCTTAGCAGGTTTCAAAAACCCTCCTACTCAAGGTTCCCATGGAGTAGCTCCTCTGTAAACCGAAAACGACAGCGATCACACCCTGTAATAGCCGAGAGAATTGTAAAGGCTATGCTGACACCGTAAACGAATTACCTTCTTGGAGAAAATTTTGAGAGACGGTCCGCTAAAAGCTCTAGCAATCCTGCGAAAGGCTGAAGAGTTTCTATCGGGCGTCACCCTCGCAGGAGCACTTGGCGTATCAAGAGCTCAAGTCCATAACTATGTTAAATCACTCAGAAAGGAAGGCTACGAAATCCCGGGGGATGCTGGGACCGGGTATTGCCTCTCTTCTATTCCTGATCGTCTTTTTCCTCAAGAAATTCTCCATGGCCTTAAAACACGTTGGCTTGCACAATCGTATCGCCACTTCGAAGAAGTCGAATCAACAAACAACGAGGCGTTTAAATGGGCCGAAGAAGGAGCTCCCCATGGTGCAACGATAACTGCAGAAGCTCAAACTGCGGGGAGAGGCAGAAGAGGCCGATCTTTCTTTTCTCCTCCGAGAAGCAATCTCTATACATCGATCGTTCTTCGAACATCGATGCAAGCTCAGCACCTACCCACGTTAATGCTCTCTGCGGGTGTCGCAGTAGCCGACGCAATCAACGAAGTACTTAAAGATTCCAAGCGAATTGGAATCAAATGGCCCAATGACGTTCTCATCGACGGATTAAAAGTCTCAGGAATTTTACCCGAATCCAAGGTAGACGATAACCAAGTCTCCTTTATAGTATTGGGAATCGGGGTTAACTTAAATACTCCTCGAGAGGATATGCCAAAAGATTTTCGCGACCTTGCTACCAGCTTGTGTAGTTCATTCAATCGACCGATCGACCGAATTGCTTTTACTCAAACATTATATTTTCATCTTGAAAATGTAATAGAGCAACATCTCGCGGAGGGATTCTCCGCCATTCGATCCGACTACGAACGTTATTTCCATATGAACGGAAAAGACGTTCATATAAGCGACTTCGATGGGAGTTTGAACCGGGGAAAAATTCAAGGAATAGCTGATTCAGGTGCGCTATTGATAACAACTAGTACCGGTGAAACAAAAACATTCTTTGCAGGCGACGTCACTCTTCGCCCGCCGGGTCGTTAAACAGCTGAACGGAGATCAAATGAAACTTGCCTTGAGTCTGGGTTATTCCGGAGCAAGATTAGATATTCCAACGCAAAGAATCCTACTCGCTGAGCGTCTCGGATTCCATTCCGTGTGGACAGCAGAAGCTTACGGATCAGATGCTATAACTCCCCTTGCCTACCTAGCAGGCAAGACGACCAAGATAAAGTTAGGTACCGCCGTTATTCAAGTCGCAGCCCGATCTGCCGCTGCTGCTGCAATGGCGATAGGAACTCTAGACTCCCTTGCAGGTGGCGGAAGAACTATTTGCGGCGTCGGAGTTTCGGGACCACAGATCGTAGAGGGGTGGTATGGGGAGCCATGGGGGAAGCCTTATCACCGTATAAAAGATTATGTCAATATTATGAGAAAAGTATTCGAGCGAAATGAACCGGTGACGCACCAAGGCAGGGAAATCTCTTTACCTTTCGTCGGGGAAGGTTCCACGGGACTAGGCAAGCCCCTACGATCTATTTTGCACATAGATCCCGATTTACCAATTTGGCTCGGCACCGGCTCTGAAATCAATGTCAAATTAACGGGCGAAATCGCGGACGGCTGGTTGCCTCTCAATTTCGTTCCTGGCTCGATGAAAACGTTTCAACCTTGGCTAGAAATTGGCCTTGCTAGACGAGCAGATGGTAGAACACTCAAAGATCTGGATATTTTTGCAAGGGTACCGGTAAAGATAACCGGTGAGATCCGCCAGACTTTAGCTTCGTACAAGCCGAATATTGCACTCTATGTGGGTGGGATGGGGCACAGACACAAAAACTTTCATAAAGATGCGATGATTCTAAGAGGTTACTCAGAAACTGCTCAAAATGTCCAAGACCTCTACTTGGCCGGAAGAAAGACCGAGGCCGCGGAGGCAATCCCTGATGAATATGTCGACGAAATGTGTCTTGTGGGACCAAAAGATCGGATAAAGAACCGCTACCTACCTTGGAAGGCGTCCGGTGCTACGGGCCTCCTGGTAATCACAGACCAAGAA
Organism: Deltaproteobacteria bacterium UBA6930; assembly: GCA_002450755.1. Taxonomy (GTDB): domain Bacteria; phylum Myxococcota_A; class UBA9160; order UBA9160; family UBA6930; genus UBA6930. The sequence continues at coordinate 16,910 of DKAI01000101.1, read as the reverse complement.
GAGGCCATTGACCTTATGGCTAGCCTATCAAAAGAGGACTGAAACGTTGCACTCGATCCCTCTCTAAAAGAGATGATGCAACCTTAGCAACCATGTGATCAGCCTTTTTCTGCTCCCACAATCGACACGAAGGAGACACACGCCCCTGGCTGACCACCAAGGTTGTGGGTCATTCCAAGAGTTTTGCCATTGTCAATCTGTCGCTCCGATGGAGCTTCCCCTCGTAACTGCAGCCAATTTTCAAACATCATCCTCAAACCGGAAGCTCCGATAGGATGGCCGAAGCTCTTTAAACCACCATCGGGATTGATTGGAAGCTCTCCGTGCAAATCGAACGTGCCGTCGAGGGCTTCTTTCCAGGATGTACCACGAGCGCAGAACTGCATGTCCTCCATCAGGACCATTTCAGTCGGAGTAAAACAGTCGTGCACTTCGGCCATCGCAATCTCTTGGCGAGGATTTTGCACACCAGCCTGCTTATAGGCATCCTTCGCCGAGGCTACAACCTCTCGGAAGGTCGTGTAATCGTACGTGCTATCGATCCCACCAGTTGCCGGTCCCGATGCGAAGGATAATGCCTTTACATAAATTGGTTTGTCCGTGTACTTATGCGCGTCCTCTTCCCTAACCAAAATTGCGCAGGCCGATCCGTCTGAAACGCCAGAACAGTCAAATATGCCTAGCTTCCCGGCCACCAATGGAGATTGGCAAATCGCATCCTTTCCAACCTCTTTTTGAAACTGAGCTCTGGGGTTAAGCGCACCGTTCGCATGATTTTTCCAAGCAATGTGGGCCAGAGCATCCCTCAACTCCTCGTCCGTCAGACCGTACTTTTCTTGATAGGCGGGCGCCAAGAGGCTGAACGTCGCCGGAGGCGTCATTGCGGGAAGAGTTCCGTCGTTGGGTGGGTCTTGAACTACAAGTCCCGAATATCCCGAGTCCTTCAACTTTTCCACACCTACAGCCATAACGATGTCGTATGCACCCGATGCTACTGCGTAGGCAGCATTACGAAATGCTTCTGAGCCGGTCGCGCACATGTTCTCCAACCTAGTTACCGGCTTGTAGTCCAACTGCAAAGGCCCCGATAATGCTAAACCACTTACACCCGAAGCCATGGTGCCCAACCAAAAAGCATCTACGTCATCCTTGTTAATTCCCGAACTGTTAAAGCACTCCTCGGTTGCATCAACCAGCAAGTCGTCAGAACTTTTGTCCCAGTGTTCTCCAAACGATGTGCAACCCATCCCTACGATGGCTACGCGATCTTTTATTCCATTCGATGACATACTTTCTCCTCCTGGCTGCTTTTGTTACCCAGCAATTGGGCGAGCCTTCCAGAAATAATTGTGTACTCCATCCGCAGTAAAAAGCCTCCGAAACGTCATTGCCACACGGTCTCCAATATGAACGTTATCGGGATCGACGTCTGTCATTTCACAGCGAAATCTTCCGCCACCGTCGAAATCAATCACTGCCACGACCATCGGAGGACTAAGTGAGTAGGCAAGCCTATCAATTGTAAAAGTTGCAATCGTCGCAGGTGTATCTGCCATCCGGATGCGCTCCATATCGTCTACATTTCCGCCTTTCATTGACGTTCTTTGAGGCGGAAGGTGGATTGCACCGCTTTCGCGATCTTTCGACCCTACGAAGGCATACTTCCAGTCCTCGGCCCTACCGGAAGGCGGAGCTGCCGGACGGATAGGATCTGGGCGACGTGGAGGCTCCCTATCAAGAAATCCCCTCCAAGATAGGTAAAGTGAGTAATCAAGTGAGTCATTCCCCTCGGAAACAACTTGAGCCACTGTTTTTTCTGGCTGATACTCCGATATCGCATCTGTCGTTCTTAGGATGGTCACATCGCAACCATCGGCCAAGTTTACAATAGCAATAACTTCATTCGGTTCTGCTTGATCAAGGACTGAAGCCAGAAGTAAGTAGGCATGAGCCGAACCTGTGTTTCCGATCTTCGACGTTAAGTCGTCTACGAAAGCATCCGGCTTAGCACCAATCATTTTAGAAGCGCCACGACATGCCCTTCCATGGAGACCATTTATTATGACCTTCGACAACTCGTCAACCGACAAATCAGCAGCGGAAAGCGCTTGATCTAAAGCATTCTTTACATGCTCTAAGTAAATTCCTTCTCCGAATCGTTCTTCCCAGACCTTGGAGGTCGGATCGCCCGGGACTCTCCACCTATCCAGGAATTCGCCAGTGCTAGTACCGGACGCCACGAATTCTGCAATAACTGGTTGTGACTCGTTGTCGGCCAAAAGCAGAGCAACTGCTCCATCGCCGCCATCACTTTCATCTTTTCCAGAGGGCATCCCCACCCGCAAGTCCGAGGCAATCACGAGATTCGTGCCTGGCATCCGAAACGCTGCACGCGCGGCGGCAATCGCAGACCTTGGTGCGCCGCCGAGATCTGCAGCGAAAGTATTTTCGTCTAAGTCCAGTGCGGCATGAATTGTGTTTGCGTTGGTTTTATCGAGATAAGCGGGGTTCGTGGTAGAAAAAAGCAATGAAGATGGCTTTACGCTTGAGTTTCGCAGACAAGAGCGGGCAGCTTCAACCGCCATGGACGTGGTGTCCTCGTCGTAAGAGGCGACCGCTCGAGTGCCCTTACCCCCACCTTGCCCCAAGGTTTGTCTAATTCGGCTTCTATCTAGCCTATAGTGCGGAAGATATACTCCGTAACCCGCAATTCCTCGCATTCCAGCCCTCCGGATCAATCCATAACTTAACAAAGAAACCTGCCAGACGGACCCTCGGGTCTTTTTGATAGTCTGTTCCCTTGGGAAAGTTTCTGGATTCCCTCCAGAATATGGCAGGAATCTTGCTATTAGGTTTCCTTTAGCTCAGGGGTAGACTACCTCAGAATGCGATTAAACGTGCCCCGAAAAATACTCGAAAAAGGCTATAAGAACGCGCGGAAGGTCGTCGTGGCGGTCGTCGGAACAACCGTTGTCCTTTTTGGAATCGCGCTCCTCTTTCTTCCAGGGCCTGCATTCGTCGTAATTCCGGCGGGTCTCGCCATTTTGTCTCTGGAGTTTTCCTTTGCAAAGGTATGGCTCCAAAAAGTCAAAAGAGCAGGTCAATCAATCCGAGGGGGGGCGACGACGCCGGTTAAAAATGGTCCCGGCGAGCACCCCCAACAAATAAAGAATCGAAAGCGGAATCGCGAGTAGCAGCTGACTTATTAGGTCAGGCGGCGTTAGGAGCGCCGAAATCACAAAAGAACCAAGAATCCCGTAAGGTGTGAGCCTCCACAGTTGCTTAGCATCCACTAAACCGCTCGCAACTGCTGCAAAAACGATCAAGGGAATTTCAAAACCAATCCCAAATGCAAGAATAAGCCGTAACGATAAGAGAAACACTTCCCGAACCGACCATACAGCTTCGACGTACTGCGAAGAAAAAGACGAAAGGAATTCAAAAATAAACGGAAACGCCAGAATCTGACCAAAGGCTCCTCCACCAAGAAACAGAAGGGTAGAAACAATGGCGAAGGCAAGACTTCCCATCCAATGACCTACACTGGTAATGGATCGAAGAAACTGACAAAGCTGCCAGAAAAAAACCGGCAGACTCGCGCCAAAGCCAGCCATCAAAGAAATTTTTAGATAAGTAAAAAAGATTTCAGTTGGTGCTAGAGCTTGCAGAGAAGCTTCATTGCCAAGCGCCTCAATGGCCGGAGAAAACAATAAACTCGCTATTGTCGATTTGAACAGCCACGCAATCAAGCTAAAGAAAAACCAAGAAAGGAGAATCCATACAATTCGCATTCTTAACTCGGATAATCTTGGCACCACTCCCCATCCGACTTTACCTTTGGCGCCGCGTCCGGACGACTCGGAGAGATCTATCTGATCGCTTATTTCCTCATTGATTCCTTTATTCTTCTTAGCCATACCGCCTTAAAAGTGGACGAATATATCGGTCTTTGCAAACCAGGATGGCGAAAAATTTTCATTTAGTTACCCCAATCCGTTTTAGTTGATATCAAACGTTTTGGCTTCCCGTACAATCTAGCTTGAAAACTTGAGGAGAAAAAATTTGGGCCAGGTTAACTTTGACTTATCGAATAAAACCATTCTAGTCACCGGAGCCGGGCGAGGTATCGGGCGTTCAATTGCAGAAGAGGCCGCCGCTTTTGGGGCAAATCTCGCTTTGGGTAGTCGACGAGTAGAAGAGTCCGAAAGTGTGGCAAAGAAATGCCGCGAGCTCGGTGTCGAGGCCAAGGCTTGGCATCTAGACATTTCTGATTCGGCAAGCATAGAAAAATTTGCAGAGCTCTCTTGGGACCACTTTGGACACATCGATGTGTTGGTTAATAATGCAGGAACCAACCTCCCCAAGCTATCGATCGACTACTCAGAGACAGAACTCGATCAACTTCTGAACACAAACCTCAGAGGTACTCTTTTCATGACTTTAGCTGTAGGTCGGAGAATGATTAAAGCCTCGACTCCGGGTGCGATAGTGTCCATCACTTCTCAGGCTGGCCTCGTTGGCGCTCCGCTGCGTGTTCCTTACTCCGTTGCGAAAGGCGGAGTGCATCAAATGACTCGTAGTTTAGCTGGCGAATGGGCGTCTGAAGGTATAACGGTAAACTCAGTAGCTCCGACTTTCACCAGAACTCCTTTGCTGGAGGAAGCAGTGCGCAATCCTGACTTTGCAAAAAATCTAGACAAGATACCTATTGGACGAATTGCTGAACCCGAGGAAATTTCGGCAGCGGTCATTTACCTCTCGAGCGACTCTGCGCGAATGGTTACGGGACAAGTACTCGCAGTTGACGGCGGCTACACGACCATTCGCTAGCAGTTAGTTTATCTGAAAGCTGTATTCGGAAACTAATAACTTCGTGGCAACCCTAAAACATGCTCCGAAACAAAGTTGAGGACCATTTCATTGGAAATTGGCGCAATCCTACTCATTCGTGACTCACGCCAGTATCTCTCGACGTTACACTCCTTCGCATATCCCATACCCCCAAAGGTTTGAACTGCTCGGTCGCAGGCCTTAAAGGAAGCCTCACTGGCTCTCAGTTTCGCCATGTTCGCCAGGGGACCGCAGGGCTCTCCCGTGTCGTACGCCCAAGCAGCCTTCTGCCAAAGCAAATCGGCGGCCTCAAGCTCCGAATAAGCATCAGCCAGAGGATGTGCAATAGCTTGATTCATACCAATGGGACGATCAAATACCTCCCTCTCTCTTGCATAGTGAACAGCTTTATCGATAGCCTGGCGTCCAATCCCGCAACACTCGGAAGCAATCACAATCCGCTCTGGGTTCAATCCATCTAATAGGTAATAGAACCCTTTGTCGACTTCTCCGATAACGTCGTCATCACTTACGGGCAAGTCTTGAATAAAAACTTCATTAGAGTTGACGGCATTTCTACCGCATTTATCAATTGGCCTTATTTCACAGTGGTTAGGATCTAAATCTGCCAAAAACAAGGTCATACCTTGCAGTGGTTTCGCACATTCCTCTCGTGGTGTCGTCCTTGCTAAGAGCAGAATTTTTTGAGCTTGCTGGGCCTTCGTGTTCCAAATTTTCTTTCCGTTGATCACCCAATGGTCGCCATCCCTCCGCGCGAAAGTGCGAATCCTTGAAGTGTCTGTTCCTGCATCATCCTCAGTAACGCCGAAAGAAACATGTAATGCGCCTGAGGCCGTAGCAGGAAGGGTTCTCTGCTTTAATTCTTCGGAGCCGTGGTGAATCACCGGCCCCATTCCGAAAATTGAAAGGTGCAAGGTTGACGCTGCGTTTTGCACCCCCGCGCTGTGGGCGACTGCGTTCAATAATACTGCGGCGTGGCTTATACCAAGACCACTACCCCCATATTCCTCGGGAACAATGACACCAATCCATCCCTGCTCGGCAAAAGCGTTATAGAATTCCCACGGAAACTCATGTTTTTCATCGTGTTCTCGCCAGTAGTCATCATCGAACTGACCAGCCAGGCGAGAGGCTTCGTTTTCAATATTTTGGAGGTCATCGTCGTATTTAAAGTCCATATCGATAGTGTATCACGCCCCTTGGGGATTAGAAGCTGTCAAGTAGAATATACTTCCTACTTGACAGCACTACTCGCTTACAAGTAACTCAGATAAATGACTGATTTTTCTAAAAAAACCAATAACACCTCGAAGTCAGCCTCCCTTGAAACAACTGCTGTTGCCGAGCTTATTGAGATCGAAAAATTAGGACTCACCCGATCCTTGAAGGAAGTAGGCGGCCCACAAGAACCGTTAGTTCAAATCGGCAACAAAAAAGTTCTACTTTTTTGCTCCAACAATTATCTCGGGCTTGCTAATCACCCCGAAGTAACCAAAGCAGCAATCGACGCAACGATGCGCTATGGCGCTAGCTCAGTCTCATCTCGATTAATATCCGGACATATGACACCACACGCGGAACTCGAGGACCTACTTGCCAAGTGGAAGGGAGTTGAAGCTGCTCTCGTATTTTCAACCGGATTTCAGGCGAATATAGGAATCATAACTAGCTTGCTTACCAGAGACGACACCGTCATCTCCGATGAATTGAATCACGCCAGCATCATAGACGGCTGCCGACTTTCGCGCGCCAATGTCGAGATATTTCGTCATGGAGATATGAATCACCTAGAGGACGTACTAAACAGTAGTGCTCGACGACCTGGACGCAGGTTAGTCGTTACGGAGTCTATCTTCTCGATGGACGGTGATCGAGCTCCTCTTAGAGACCTTGTAAGTCTCGCAAAGAGACACGGAGCCTGGACAATGGTGGACGAAGCACACGCTGTCGGAATATTTGGGAACAACGGTGCGGGTCTCGTCCGCGACCTCGGCCTCACTGACTCCGTTGATATACAAATTGGCACACTCGGCAAAGCTCTGGGGAGTTTCGGAGCTTACGTTGCTGGCTCCAGCTCGTTGATTAAGCTCCTCACGAATCGTGCTCGCTCATTCATATTTACCACTGGCCTTCCTCCGTCGTGCGCCGCCGCCGCCGCGAAGGCAATCAATATCTGCATGAGGGAACCTGAACGCGCTGCGACCCTTCTGCAACGGGCGAGAAAAATCGGTGAAGACTTAAGAGAGGCCGGATTAAACATTCCCCATATCGACAGCCAAATCCTTCCCATACTGATTGGCGATTCTCGAGAGACCGTGAAGGCTGCCGAGAACCTGCTAAGAAGAAATATCTACGTGGCGGCAATAAGACCTCCAACGGTTCCAACCGATACCGCGCGATTGAGGTTAAGCCTCATGGCCAGCCATGAAAAAAGCCATATCGAAAAACTCCTGACGGAACTTCCTAGCTGTATGGAAGAAGCGAGGCTAGATTCAAAATGAAAACAAATTACACAGAGCTTGACCGAAGAGTTCTTTGGCACCCTTTTACTCAGCACACCGAATGGAATGCCTATGATCCACTCGTAATTGAAGATGCGGACGGTTTCGAACTAATCGACACGGAAGGCAATCGATACCTAGACGGTGTTTCATCTCTGTGGTGTAATGTTCATGGTCATAATCACCCCAAGATCGTCTCAGCCATGAAAAGTCAGTTAGATCGTGTCACCCATTCGACTCTGCTGGGTCTAACTCATGTACCTGCAATCGAACTTGCCAACAAGCTTGTCCAGATGACTCCCAATCCACTGAAACGCGTCTTCTTCACTGATGCCGGGGCTACTGCAGTCGAAGCTGCTTTGCGTATTGCATTTCAATACTGGCAACAGATCGGTAAAACAGAAAAAACTAACTTCGTGAGCCTCGACGAGGCCTATCACGGCGACACTATCGGGTCCGTGAGTTTAGGGTTTTCAGAACCCTTTCATCGCGGATACCAACCCTTGACCTTCTCTGTACATAAGATACCTCCCCCTTTCTTCTGCTCGCCTATCGATGGTTACAGAAGAATCAAACCCAACGAACTTGAAGACGCAGCGCGGCGGAGTGAAAAGAAGCTTGAAATACTTTTGGAGTCACATGCCAAGACAATTGCTGCCGTTTTTATTGAACCGTTATGCCAGGGCGCTGCAGGCATTCTTCCTCAACCTCCTTCCTACCTCAAACGAATAAGAGAATTATGTACGGAGCACAATGTGCTCCTTGTTTGCGACGAAGTCGCAACTGGATTCGGTAGAACGGGTTCTAATTTTGCCGTCGAACAGGCTGAGATTTCTCCGGACCTTATGTGCCTAGCTAAAGGACTTACGGGTGGAACCGTTCCCGTTGCTGCCACCCTTGCCACCGAAAAGATTTTCGAAACTTTCCAGGGATCATACTCATCATACAGAGCTCTCTTCCATGGACATACCTATGGTGGAAATCCTTTAGGCTGCGCTGCTGCACTTGCAAACTTAGAAGTCTACGAAGAAGAAAAGACGCTTTTAAACGCTCAAAAGATTGCGTCTACCTTGACGGCAGCCCTAAAGCAACAAATCGAACCCCTCGAGCATGTCGGACCAATTCGTCAGGTAGGCTTAATGGTAGGCTTTGACATCCTGCGCCATCCCGAAAACAAGGAACCTTATTCCCCAGACGATCGCGTCGCGCACCAAGCTGTGATGCATGCGAGAAAGGAAGGTGTCATTATCCGCCCTCTTGGTGACACTATGGTACTCATGCCGGCCCCTGCTATGCCTGAGGATTTAATCATCAAGCTCGTCAAGTCAACTGCGGAAGCAGTAAAGAGGGCGACATCGGAGGCCAAGTGAGTAGATATTTTATTACAGGAACTGACACTGGCGTAGGAAAGACTTTCATCTCCTGCGTACTCGCTTCTGTTTGGCACTCTGAAGGGCGTAAAGTCGGTGTATTTAAACCTGCAGAAACCGGTTGTATCATGGGTTCTAACGGTTTGATTGCGGATGACGCCGATCGTCTTCTCGCAGCTAGCGGAAGCAATCAAGAACAAAGAGAAGTCTGCCCAGTTCGTTTTAGTTCACCAGCCGCGCCACTAGTAGCCGCAGAATCGGAAGGAACTGACGTTAATTACGAGGACCTCCTCCGTAGGGCTAGCCAACTCTCCGCAGACTATGATTCACTAATTATAGAAGGCGCAGGGGGACTACTAGTCCCACTGTCAGATGGAAAAACCTATTTAGATTTTGTCAAATCTTTAGGACTACCAATTATCGTAGTTGTGGGTTCCAAACTCGGTTGCATTAATCATGCCCTTTTGACGCTGCAAGCGTTGGAAAGTCATCGACTAAAAATAGCTGGATATATTCTCAACGAGATTCTCGAGAGTCCCCAAGAGACCCTCGCACATCAGACGCATCGCAAAATCATAAACCGCTTTTCAAATACTCGCGATCTTGGCCACATGCCGTTTACCGCTGACTGTTCCTCACTAGTTGAACTGGGTCGAAGATATTTAGATCTTAAAGCCCTTTAGAAAAACAGGAGGCTATAAACGAAACAATCCCTCGCCAAAGATTTTATCCGCCCATCGAATAAATTCGTCATGCTCTCTCGGTTTACCAGCTTCCCTCCACGTCTCATCCGAGGTCTTCTTGCGAGAGTCGATCCACTGTTGTGCGTCTGCCCCCACCACCAAGCGTAGTTTCGAATCCTTACTTTCGATTGCATCGTATAGCGTCTTCGAAACGTGCTCTGGAAGAGTGGGGTTCCGATAACCAACCTTCCAATGAGAACGCCAGTTTCGATAGAGGTCATCGTACGGAGAGTCTTTTGGCAGTTCATACTTGGGCGCCTTGCCATGCATAGGAGTCTTAGCGTACCCAGGCTCAAGGATATGAACGCTAATTCCAAACCGCAACACTTCTTGCGCAAGTGTTTCCGCAAAGGTCTCAAGGGCGGATTTGGAACACGCATAAGTCAACATCCCCGCTAATGTGACCCTACCCATCCAGGAGGACATGAAAGTAATATTACCGTCTCGAGTCTTACGCATATGCGGAAGAAAAGATTTAGTAAGTCGAATAGCTCCAAAGAAGTTTGTCTCCATGACTCTCTTGATTTCCTCGAACTGTACCTCTTCAGCCACCCCAAAGACCCCAATACCTGCATTATTCACGAGCACGTCGAGTCGCTCGACTTTACTGAGGACGACCTTTGCTGCTTCAGATACTGATTCATCGTCATCCACGTCAATCTCTACAGAGTGAATTTCCAGACCCTCGTCTGAAGCAAGCTTCTCGATTTCAGAACAACTTTCAAGGTTTCGAGCACCTGCAAAAACTCTGTAACCCGATCGAGCAAAGAGCCTTGCAATGTCAAAACCTAGACCGCTATTACCACCGCTTATAAATAGATTACGCAGGACTTTCTCCTTAACTTATTTGTTTGCAACCCGTCTCGCCAAAGCGCGCATCCAGTCCCTCGCAAAAACACCCCCGGCAAAACTAGCCAGAGGCCAAAGCAAAGCGAACAAGAAACCACTGCCGTGTCCCGAAGGCCAAATTTTGAGCGTCGCCCCGACACGGGTATAGCTCTTATCGTTCATTTCTTCTTTTGCAAGATTAAAAGAGAGAACCACTTTGAGAAAACCTTTCTCATCATGAGCGATGAGCTCTGCGCGATTCTTAACTCGCGGAAAGGAGCTTAAAAGTGAAAGCCCTTGCGCAATTCTTCCCAAAACAACTTCTCGAAGAGGGATAACTCCCATTACCGCGAATCCCGAGTCGAGCATCTGTGCATAAAGAGGCTTATCGGCAAGGAAGGGCATTGCCCATTGGAAGTAACGAAACAGAACGCCCAAACGCGGGAGCTCACCAGGCGGAATCTTTTGCAACGCTGCAAAAACCTCTCCAGCTGAGCCCTCTATCAGAGCCTCATCAATCCTGCCACGAGCATCAACCGGAACTATTCGGTCTACTTGCACCGCTTAGTTTATGCCCAGAGATCCAGGATTAAATAGGTTCTTTGGATCAATATGATCCTTTAACGACTTCAAAAACTTCAAGCTCTCTGGCTCGAGCCACCTTCCATACTCGTACCATTTTCCAACCTGGAGATGAATCGCGCCAATCTCGTCCAATAAAGTCGTAAGCTCCCTTCGCATCCCTAATGCAATTTCGCGGGCCTCCAGATTCTCAGGGACTTC
>DKAI01000101.1:0-5541 GCA_002450755.1 Deltaproteobacteria bacterium UBA6930 | reverse complement strand
TCTCCAGATTCTCAGGGACTTCCTTAAGTTTTTCTGCCCTTTCAGGTTCTAACTTCTCCAAACGGAACCCTTCCAGAGAATCTGACCAATAAAAACTCGGCTCAAACAGGAGATCTTTCCCATTAGCAGCTGTCAATAAAGAGGTTCTTATTCCATGCACCGCCATCTGTGCCGCCTGATCGTCAAAATATTTCAACGTAGTCTCACATACTTCTTTTGCTTTCGACCGGGGAAAAAGACCGTGCAAAGGAATCCACAACTCCCCTTTGGGGCCGGTGATGACTTGAGGAGTGGAACCAAAGGGATCTGCCCTAACAGCTAAAGGTACACTCGGGTCAATTTCGTTCCCATAGCGAAGTCCGATTTCTCTCAGGTAGGCAACTGACGCTTCAGCGAGGTCATCGGTCGGTGCATCAACCGTAACAAACACGGTCCAAGGAATTCCCTCTAAAAATGAAAAGCCTAGTTCCGCAAAGAGCCCGTTGTAAAGCGGATCAAATCCGTAAACCTCTGCCGCTAATTCAGTCCGTCCAATCTCAAGTATGCAATCATTCATTATCTCAAAATTTGGAACGGAAAACGAAAGGGCCATCGTGGACTCGGGAAGGGGCACAAGTTGAAGAGCAGCCTTAGTCTTAATTCCCATAGTCCCGGCATCGCCAAGAAATATTCCCGTTAAATCTGGACCATGATACCTCATGAAAGGACCGCTTCGACGGTGCGACCAGGCACCTGTATGGAGAACTTCTCCTTCGGAAAGAACCACCTCGAGACCCAATACCGCTTCAGACGCGAGGCCATAACGCCCTGAACCAAAAAAAGAACTGTTGTTTGACAACGTCCCACCCACAGTAGCGAATCGTCCCGAAAGTGGACCCCAGTAAGGAGTTCGCCCGCCTTGTTCACTGACAGCTAAGTAAATCTCCTCCCAAGTAACTCCGGGATCTGCCACCACCATCAGGTCTTCAATCGAGATATCATGAATCTTATTCATTCTCCGCATGTCCATCGAAACACACCCCGCCGAGCCAGGAACAAACGTATGGGTATATGACATTCCTCCACCACGTGGGACAATCGGAGCACCTACTTCACTCGCTTTGCGCACTACAGCAACCACCTCATCAAGAGTACTAGGCTGCACAACAACCGCCGCCGTTTCCCTCTTCTCGAGACTTAAATCCATCGAATAATACTGCCGAGTATCTTCATCGATATGTGTGTACTCGCTGCCCAGAGTTGAGGATAAAGACTCGAAGAGTGTGTCGGTCATAATTCTTCCTTTCAAAAGTTTTATTAAAAGATTGCAATTGGATTAACCGGAGAGGCGGTGCCTCTAAAAAGTAAAAGCGGAGCTATCGCAATAAAAAATTCCCAGCGCGCCTCGGTAGAGCAAACCTCAGCAAGTTGCTCGAGCTCGAGATTGTCAAGCAAATGTAGTCCCATCGCAACAATAGCCACCGTGTGAATGGGCAAAGAAATACCTTCGATTCTCGATGGAATAACATCGGAGGCACCATCGCTACCGAGTGCAGCGACTCCTTTTTCGTGTAGCCACGGAAGACAAGAGGCATCCAAGCCGGCAAGTCTCTCGTTGGGATTCCATGCTCCTTGTTTCTCTTTAAGTTTCCATCTCCCCGTTCGAATAAAAAGCACGTCTCCACTTTCGACCGTCAGATTTGCATCCTCTTCTGCACTAGTGAGATCTTCAGGAAAAATTGGATCCCCAGCGTCCAAATACGGAACCCCCCGTGATCGTGGGATATCCAGCAACACACCTCGAGATGCAATTCCGTCCTTGAGTTCATGGATGCCCAACTCAAGCGCACCGTGTGCCGTTACAGTTTCAATCGAGTACCCATTATAGATCTTCGACTTGTGGAAGATGTGACATAACGCATCGATATGCGAAGTTGCGAAACCGTGGGGTGCCATTCCAAAATAGTCTCCTCCCCAACCTTCACTTGCCGTACCTATCATGTGATGCTGCACAGGGTTAGGGTTATCTATGTCTGGTCGTGTAGGTAGTATACGAGAACACGAAACGGTTCGGCCTGTGCGTATCAAAGAAGACGCTTCCACCCTTTTCTGATTCGATATTAGATTAAGAGTTCCTAATTGATCACGCTTTCCAAAACGTCCCCAGTTTGAAAGGGAATCGTGAAATCTCTCGATTTCATACGCTGGGAGAGGAGGTGGCTTCTGCATGATTTAATCCTCCTCCCCAAGGTCTTCTAATCGAGCGGCAAGAGTTTTCTCATAAACCACCGTCTGTCCTCCCCGTTTCAGAAACCGTCCCATTCTTATCTTCGCTTCTTCATCTTGGAGAGTTTTGTGGAAGAGTTGATTTTCGAAAACCAGAGAGGAAGTCACTTCTCCCTCATTGGCTACTACTGAGCGTTTCGCTTGGATGAGTGCATCTCTTGGGAAGTTGGCGATTCGCCTAGCCAACTGATCTACAAAGAAGTTTATTTCGTCAGCTGGCAGAGCTCGATTAATCCAGCCATAGCGTTCGGCTAGCTCAGCATCAAAATCTTCACACCCTAAAGTTACTTCCAGAGCACGACTCCTCCCCATAAGTCGCGGAAGCCTTACAGTACCGCTACCACCTGGCAAAATTCCCAACCCTACCTCTGGTTGGGAAAGCAACATTTTCCCGATCGCGCCAAAACGCATATCTAAGGAAAGCAAAAATTCGCTTCCTCCTCCTCTCGCACAACCCTCGATCTTCCCAATAGAAATCTTTTCCATAGTACGATACCGCTCGACAACACGTTGAAATCCCGAGGGCGAAGAGGGTTCAAAATCCGAAATCCTCCGAATCATTTCCACATCGGCATGCGCGATAAAAAACTCCGGGTTAGCGCTTTGAAAAACAATGACTCGAACTCGGTCGTCCTCTTCTAGAAGTCGACCAGCTTGCGAAACTTGCTTCATTAAATCGATGTCAAATAAATTGATGGGAGGGTGATCAATAGTGACCCAAGCCACGCCTTCATCAAAGATAAATTTCAGACTCGAAAAATCAGAATAAGTCACTAGGCTCCTCTTTACTTAACGGACGGGGACTTCAAGCAACTCGGCCGCTTCAGAGCTCGAAGCGAGTGGCCGACCCACCTGTTCGCAAAGCGTAATCGCCTGCTCAAGAAGATCTGAATTACTCGGGCTTCCAGGTCCCGCGTAGTCTTCCAGTCCAATCCGAAGGTGACCACCGGACTCGAGAGCCCAGCGAGCCATTCCAGACCGTATGACGTCGCCTCCCAAAACCGCGACTGCCCATACCAAACGACTCCCATCAAGAAGTTCCAAATAAGCTTCTAAAGCTTTACGCGTTGGAGGGTGACCGAAGAGAACTCGATCACCGAAGTAAAGCTTTGCGAAACTACCTGCAGGAAGCTTTCCGGCACTTTCATAGGCGAGAATTGTTCTTAAAAAACCTGGCTCAAAAATTGCCATGTTCGGAGCAAGTTTCTTCTCTTCGGCACGTTCGAAGAGACGTCGAACTTCATCGAAGCCATGATCGTAAACGAACCCTCTTTCTGGAATGCCTGAAGGTCCCTGGACCCCAAGATTAACGGATCCAGGATCTAGAAAGGCCATACGCAAGAGCCCCTGATCTTTTAAAATTTCTTGGTGGCGCCAACGCTCCTCGTGCGTACCACCCCAATTCGCCGTTGGATAAAGCAACGCATCGGGATGTTCACTCAAAACTCTTTCGTAAACTGCACCCGACTTTGCAGCCATTTCTTCTGGACTTGCACCCCCAAGTTCACCTTCGGAGCCTAAGTCATCATGCTGATGGATGATCTGTGCGCCGCCCTTTAAACATGCGACCGAGTCTCGCACGATCTCGTCCACAGAAATGGGAACATTCCGGTTTCGCTTTTGACGGGATACTCCGTTTAGCGCCACCTCGATCAAAACTGGATGGTCCTGTCGTTGGGCCATATTCCTTACCCGCCGTGGTAAGGCTCAATTAGTTTCCAGTCTCCTGGAAGATTTGCATCTAGCTTATCAAGGTCCCATCCCTCTTCCAGTGATACATTGTCGATCGGACGAGGCTGAGACATTAAAGCTACACCTTCTGTACTAACAAGAAACTCCTGCCCGGTAATGCCTTCGGCAGCATCAGTACAAAGCCAAGTCACAAAAGATCCTACTGCCTCCGGCGTCCAAGATTCGAGTCGATCCAGGTCCACATGTGGCTCACCTGCCTTTTTTGCCCGCTCGACGGCATCTTTCAGTTGGTCAGACAAAGTCATTCGAGTCGCTGCCCGAGGACGAATGGCATTTGCACGAACACCATACCTACCTAGATCCAAAGCGACTGTACGAGTGAACCCAGCGATGCCTTCCTTCGCAGCAGCATAGTTTGATTGGCCCATGTTACCGAGACCGGATTCGCTACTTGTGTTAACGATGCAACCTGAACGTTGTTCTCGAAAAACTTCCGCTACCGCTCGAGTGCATACAAACGTACCCTTAAGATGAACAGCAATCACTGCGTCCCATTCAGCCTCGCTCATTTTATGGAGCATTCGATCTCGAAGAATTCCAGCATTATTGATCAATATATCTACTCGTCCGAATTCCTTAAGTGTCGTTTGAATCAAATCTTGGCCCGTCTCCATTTTAGAGACATCACCGTAATGTGGTATCGCCTTTCCGCCCAACGCTACAATTCCATCAGCAACTTGATTCGCAGGTCCCTCGTCAGCGCCACTTCCATCTGCGCCTCCCCCGAAGTCATTGACTACAACAGCAGCGCCAGCTTTCGCGAGGCATTCAGCCTCCGTTTGACCAATACCTCGTCCTGCACCAGTTACGACGGCTACTTTTCCTTCCAATCTCATATTGAATCCTTTACAAAAAATCGTTTCGTCTCCCATATTACGCCAAAACCACCCCGCGCCATCCTAGAAACTGAAACTTGTAAAAAGAGCAGAGCCCTTTCGGGGCTAACGAAGAACTCCTCGCACAAGGACGACTCCTTGGATCAAAACTAAACATCCGCTTAGGAAGAATCACCATTACGAAGCATCTCCTGCTTCCCAGGAGCCCCAAGCAATAGCCGCCGGTCAACAGACAATGATTCGGAACTGGATACAAAAACGGCGCTGGTTCAAGCATTTGGAACCAGCGCCGTTCAAGAAAATCCCACCGTCGAGCTACTCTCCCACCGGGAAACCCGGCAGTACCATCGCCGAAGCGGGGCTTAACTTCCGTGTTCGGTATGGGAACGGGTGTGGCCCCCGCTCTATGAACGGTGGGAAAAACATTTTTACATTCAAAGACCTCTTTCTGGCCTTGATCATTAAATAGCTTTCTGGATCTCACATTTGAACTTTGTTGGTCGCGCGCCGACCACAAGGGTTTGGTCAAGCCTCACGGGCGATTAGTATCGGTCAGCTCCACACATTGCTGCGCTTCCACCTCCGACCTATCAACGTCCTCGTCTCGGACGGCCCTTCAGGGAACCGAAGTTCCAGGGAGATCTCATCTTAGGGTGGGCTTCCCACTTAGATGCTTTCAGCGGTTATC
>DKAI01000080.1 GCA_002450755.1 Deltaproteobacteria bacterium UBA6930 | reverse complement strand
AGCGAAACCCTTTGACAACTAAGACCTTCAAGCCGCAGTCCATGCGCAAGCTGATTAGAAAGATCGACAACCAATTCTTGCAGAACCAACATATCGAGTTGTGGTTCTCGAAGAGTCGATTCCTGGCTCAAGCTTCGCGCATGAGGCGCGGAACGAATCCTATCACGATCGAGTCCAAGTGCCGACGAATAAATAGCAGCTCCTTGCTTTCCCAAAACGGCGAGTAGCGTTTCTTTTGGGGCCGACAAGACGTCCTCCACTTTAACAATTCCAAGTTCCATCAGCTTTTCCTTAGTCCGAGGACCAACACCGGGTAAACAGGTAACACTTAAAGGATCAAGAAATTTTCTGAGGCTCCTGGAGGAAACCACTTCAATATCCCCATCACCCGCCTCTCGAGCAGCAAGCATGGCAACAAATTTTATTGGAGAAAGCCCAATTTGGACTGGGAATCCAAATTCTTCCCTGACTTCCTTCACCAACATACCTGCAGCTTGAATAGAGCCTTCCTCCCGGACCCCAAAGTCAAGAAAGGCGGCGGCGAGCCCAACGAGCTCAACTCGCTCAGCCCTCCCTCGAAAGAAGGCTCGTAGCCTGTTTGACAGGTCGCGATAGCGCCTCATGTTTGTCCGAACAATCGAGGCATCAGGACAAAGAGCCAGCGCTTCGGTCAAAAGCATTCCTTCTTTTACCCCTGAAAACATAGCTTCTGCACTTGCCGATTGAACACGACCTCTTTTATCTGGATTCCCCCCGACAAGAAACGGCCGTCCACGCAAAAGAGGCTCAAAACTTGCTTCTACCTCCGCATAAAACCGAGGAACTTCAACAAATACGAGCAGCCGACTCACTTAACAGGAACCAAGCGGAGCAGCTGTCCGGACGATCTATCTGCCTCATCAAAGACGGGTTCAAGAATTGGCGTTTTACCCGCCAACCATAAGTCAATACCATCGCTAGAATTGGAGTTAGTAAAATGCTCTGACTGTCCGGGAACAATTGCGATTCTCACGTTATTTGGATCGGAGAGATCAACTCCAAGTCTTAAGGAGGAAATTGTTTTCACATCATTAAAACCTGACTTGGTTAGGCCTGCATAGTCCGCTAACTGCAACGTGTCTTCTGAGCCCCAATAAGAGAATGGTCCTATATCTCCACGAACCTCGGTCTGGGGCCACAACGATCGAAAATAGAGTCTCGACAGACGACCCCACATCCATCGCTCACCTTGCTTACCAAAGTCTCTTTCCAGGCCCATCCAGGCCTTATGCAAGCTTTCCGCGGTTACCCTTTTAACTTCCTGAGCCGTCAACCAAGAGAGCTCAAAACGTCCCCCAAGAATTTTCTCAATTAAGTAATTTGGAGTTACATGTCTGAGGTTCAGATACTTGTCTAGAAGCGATCGGTCAATTTTCGACTGAAAAGCGAGAAGAATCCAGTGAGCGCGAAACCGGCTAAAAAGGGATGCTGCCTTACTCTCTTTTGTATATGAACCGTCCCAACTCTTCAGCAGCTGGAGACACTCGTTCGCCTGCGTAGACAAGGTTTTCGAAAAAACCGGCAGACTTTCAATCTTGCTAATGATACGCAGGCTCCCTGGAGAATTTACATCACTCTGCAATTCTAAAATTTTATCTAGCTCCAAATCCCCGTTAGCTAGGACATTTTCGATCCTTTCCGATAATCTCTCTCTCCTTTCTCCTGATTGCCACAACCACTCTAGTTGGGGATTTTCAGAAAACCGCGAATCTGCGGCAAGAATGAAACTAAGAGTGGATGAACTTCTATCGAGCGGCAATTCCTTAAAGGGGATGGAGCCATTCCAGTTATAAGTTGAATCTCTCCCCGGAACAGGCAATAGTTGACTATTCTCACCTCGTTGTGGCACGGAACCGGACAGTTTGGTCCCATAGGCTCCCTCTTGGGTAATGTAGGTAACTCTCAGCACAGGTTGCTTATGAAGTCGGAGAGCGGCCAAAATATCTTCCTCTGTCGAAGCATGTGGCAAAGCAAAATAACTCCCGAAGTCCGATATCGTCTGGTGCCCAAGCCAGGACAAAGCCATCGGCTCAATGCTTTCATTAACTAAATCGTTAATCAAAGGACCGTGACGGGTTCTCCTCATTCGCTGTGTAAGGTTGTAGCCATTATTACGGATCAAAACCTCATCCCTCGTCTCTATTCGCTCCCAATCACGCCCGTTATGATAAAGAGAGTCCTGCTCGGGATGAATTGTCTCGACAAAAAGGTCTGTCAAAACAATCCCTGGAGCCGTAGATACCCAAGCAACCTTTGAGTTCCATCCACTAAAGAAGCTCGGTACTCCTGGAACGGTAACCCCCGTTATGGAGAACTTCGGAGTGTTTAAATGCGCAACGTACGGTAGTGGGGGGTACGTAGGTTGAAAATGTAGGTCAGCAAGGAGAAAAGGGCCGTTGAATGCGCTGCCTTTCCCCAAAGCCAATGCGTTACTACCAATGCGAGAACCTTCTAAGCCGAGAGCACGCCGAAGAGATCCGATACCCGTCGCAGGTGTAACGGCACCTCCCGAGATTGTTGGACCTGCAATAAGTCGGGCTCTTAACGCCTCAGTGCGACTTGGGAAAAACACCTGCGCATCCCGACCACCCAGGGTTTCGACAATTCTTGATAGAACAAGCGACTCCTCAAGTGTTTCCCCTATTGTCCAAGCATAAAGCAGCATTACAGCAAATGTATCCCTCACTTCCCAGGGTTCTGGCGCGAGATTATTGGGCGGTCCGATTCTAGAGTCGAGCTCCCGCAATTGCTCCCAACCAAGGTTGATACCTCTCGCATATGAACTGAGTATTTTTAATTGCTCTTGGGGTAGTCGAGCCACAGCCTCCTTGGAGAGGTCTTCTAGGTTCAGCCAACGGGCAAGTCGATCCTCTTCAATAAAGCCGTCACCGCCCCAAGCTGAAAGTCTTCCCTGAGCAGCTGCACGCCACCATAAAAGCTGATTTGGCCGGTCCTGTCCATGCAGAAAACCTAAAGCAAGATAGGCCTCTTGCTCGCTACCGGCCCTGACATGAGGAATACCTTTAGACTCCCGGAGAATTTGAATCTCTTTCTCAAGTCCATAGATTTGAATTACTCCTTGAACTTGCGGGACGGATACTTTTTGTCTCGAAGAAATAAAAAGAGTCATAGCGGTAAGCAGGCAAATGCTCCCTAAGAGCACGAACCGACCAGCGCCTTTGGTAAGTAGTAGCCAAATAGCTTTCATCTCAATTCCTACCTAACCATACCCTTGGCCTAATCTCCAGAGGAAGAAAAGTCTCTATAGACACGAAACTAAGACCTCCTCTTTAAAAGGCAAATCGTGATCAAAAGTAGAACTAATTCAGCCCACAGAATATCTTGGGTATTGATTAGGTCTATTCCAAGGGTTACAAAGAAGACAGGACATCCATATAATTGAGTCCGGTAAGAGAGATAAACTCCGAAATCTATATGAGTAAAAGAAGAGGAGATACTTTGTGACTGTCCGAGTGGGAATTAACGGTTTCGGTCGAATTGGCCGACTGGCTTTTAGGGCGATGAGAAAACTTGACGTAGAGATCGTGGGAATCAATGACCTTGTAGATGCTTCTACTCTGGCTCACCTCCTTAAGTACGACTCTGTCCATGGAAAATTTCCTGAAGAGATCAGAAGCGACGGCAATTCATTACTAGTCGGCAAATCTCTCATTCCTGTTTTTGCAGAAAGGGACCCCAAGAATCTCCCGTGGGGGAAGAACAACGTAGATATTGCTCTCGAGTCGACAGGATTCTTCACCAAGCGGGACGATGCCGCAAAACATCTAGCCGCGGGCGCGAAACGAGTCATAATTAGCGCTCCAGCCACTGATCCTGACGTAACCGTTGTACTCGGAGTAAATGACTCGGACTACCAATCAAAGTCCCACAAAATTATATCGAACGCCTCTTGTACAACGAACTGTCTGGCGCCTGTCGCCAAAGTTCTACATGATCACTTCGGCATTGCTCGAGGCCTCATGGTTACAATTCATGCCTATACCTCGGATCAAAGCCTAGTTGATTCGCCCCACTCTGACCTTCGTCGTGCAAGGGCCGGTGCACTCTCTATGATCCCAACGAGTACGGGTGCTGCAAGGGCGATCAGCCTCGTGATGCCGGAACTAAAAGGCAAACTTGACGGCTACGCAATGAGAGTACCAACGGCTGATGTTTCCGTCGTCGACCTAAGCGTCGAACTCAAGACCCCTACAGATTCTGAGTCAATCAATGCAGCAATGAAGGAAGCAGCCGCGGGACCAATGAAACATATTTTAGAATTTTGCGATGAGCCTTTGGTTTCTGCCGACTTCGTCGGTAACCCTCATTCATCTATTTTTGACGCGTTGAGTACTAAAGTGATGGATGGGAATTTTGCGAAAGTGATCTCTTGGTATGACAACGAGATGGGGTACGCATCTCGGGTAGCTGACTTGGTAGTGTTTATAGGGAACGACTGAGTGGGCATTGCTTCGCTCGATGACCT
>DKAI01000161.1 GCA_002450755.1 Deltaproteobacteria bacterium UBA6930 | reverse complement strand
ATGGTTCCATATCCCACAAGAGTAATAGGCGAAATCGCCTATGGTAAAGATGGTAATGCAGGAAGAAATCCAGGAGTTTCTACTGTAGATTTTTTAGTACCTTTTCCTGGTGGTATGCCAATTAAAACTGAAAGTGGTCATCTTATAGGGGCTATAGGCGTAAGTGGAGCTACTGGTGATCAAGATGAAGAATGTGCGATTGCAGCCATTGACGCCGTAAAAGATTTACTAAAATAATATGTTTGATCTAATAATAAAAAACGCAAATATTATTGATGGATACTACCCTCGGTAAATTCAGCGACTCGGGTTTAGGTTTCACAGTCCCAAGTATGAACTCTAGACCCGAAAAGGGCCGATTTTCGGAAATTACAAAGGAGAGAAAATGACATCCGAGGACACTTCAGCAGACTACGAAGATATTCTTTATGAAGAACGAGATGGAACAGCCACGCTAACTATTAACCGACCGGAGGTCTATAACGCTTTTCGGCCCAAGACCGTGGTTGAGCTTATCGATGGTTTTCTCACGGCCGGCTGGAAAGCCAATATCGGTGCCATTGTCCTAACAGGAGCTGGAGAACGAGCCTTTTGCACTGGTGGAGATCAGAGTGACCACGATGGGCAGTACGGCGACAAAGATGCCCGGGGGTCCGTCGGTATGCCAGTTGAAGAACTCCACAGTGTGATCCGCGACGTGCCAAAACCGGTAATTGCAAAAGTTCGTGGTTATGCGATCGGTGGTGGGAATGTCCTGGCGACTTTATGCGATATGACCCTTGCCTCCGACAATGCCATATTTGGTCAGGTGGGTCCCAAGATGGGTTCGGTGGATCCGGGGTTCGGGACGGCACTTTTAGCCAGGTGTATTGGAGAAAAAAAAGCCCGCGAATTTTGGTACATGTGTAAGCGCTACACGGCCCAAGAGGCTCTCGAAATGGGTTTAGTTAATGCTGTGTTCGCTGATGCCGATTTCGACAGTAAGGTGAAGGAGTGGTGTGATGAGCTTGTCGAGCGGAGTCCCACCGCAATTGCAATTGCCAAGAAGAGTTTCAATGCCGACACGGATAGCATTCGCGGTATTGGCGGTCTGGGTATGCAGGCGCTCCGGCTCTACTACGAAAGCAAGGAATCTCAGGAAGGGGTCCAGGCACTTAACGAAAAACGAAAGCCTGATTTTAGGAAATTTTCTACCTGGTAAAACTGTGAAGCCAACAGCCTTGGCTTCACAGGGTTATACCGTAAAGCCGCGCTGCATTGTCGTGAACGATTTTTACCCGGTCGTTTTCCGGAACTTTGGCGAACTTTTCGTCAACAAATTTTCTGGAGTTTGGAAACGTAGAAGCTTGATGGGGATAATCGGTCGACCACATCAGAGTGTCCGCGAGTCCAGAGTAGTGATAAATATCGAGGCCTAAAGGATCGTCGATAAAACATCCGTAGAATTGGCGTTGGAAGTATTCCGTAGGAGTTAGCGATAACTTGCCTGCGTCGTAAGCCTTTGCAAAACGCCGTCCGTATTTGTCTGCACGTTCAAGAACGTGGGGAATCCATGCAATGTCGCCCTCAGCAGAAACAACCTTCAATTTAGGGAATCTCTCGAGAACCCCTCCGAAGACCAAGGTAAGAAAAGAGTGTTGTATCTCGCCCGGTCTTAAAACCATGCGAGTGTATAATTCAGCAACGCCTGCTTTCTCATCTTGTTGGCTTTCTTTTCCCTTCCCCGTAAGAGTGTGAAGCGATAGAGGCATGTTTAAGTCTTGAGCAGCCGCCCAAAACCGGTCGTACTCGGGTGAGCTATAGGGCTTGTCGTCGGGGGGTTTGGCCCAAATCATTCCTCCGGACAATCCAATCTCGCGACACCGAGTCAGTTCTTTTTCGGCTTGATCCAAGTCGATTAAAGAGA
This sequence comes from Deltaproteobacteria bacterium UBA6930, assembly GCA_002450755.1. GTDB lineage: Bacteria > Myxococcota_A > UBA9160 > UBA9160 > UBA6930 > UBA6930. Next base: position 8,323 of record DKAI01000161.1, on the reverse strand, counting down.
TTAGACCCAAGCCGTAAAATCGCTTGGGGTCGTGACTTACGAAATCCGCGAGCCAATCGTTATAGGCACGAAAACATGCGTTTTGGAACTCTCCATCTTCGATCCAAAAAAGCACAAATCCGCACGTGGTGTAGAGGACTTCGGCGACTATTCCATCCTCGTCCATATCCTTGATACGGGCTGAAGGGTCAAATCCGCCTGGAAGAGCATCGTCCATTCCTGCTTCCATAAAGGCTTTATCGAATGTTTTTCCAGCAGCGAAGGCTCCCGAAACTCTGAAGGGAGGAAGGTCCTCGCAAGTGAAGAAAGAACCCGTGAGTCCATTGGGATTTCTCTGGATCCGTGGTGCTCGTTCTCGATAACGACTGTCCATTCGGGAGGTCCACAAGTCGGGAGGCTCACACATGTGTGAATCTGCAGAAATTAAAAAAGAGGTCATAAAAGTTCCTGTGTTTTTGGTTAAATGCTCAATTGGATTACGCAGTTGTCGCGCTTGCGCACATCGACGAATTCCACGTAGTCACGCACCGCATTCGCCGCTTCAATCTTTCCTTCCAACTCCTCCGCCGGGCTTATGCCTTCGCCTTCGTTTTTACGCGTTACGTTTACGAATTGGCATACGGGTTCGAGCGTCATAATGTTGTGCCAGGTGCCTTGCTCTATAAAAGCTATTTGACCTGGAGCCATTGAGAAGGCCCCAACTTGGTCATAGTTGAGCTCGTAGGCATCCGGGCCATTCTTTTCGCCTTCTTCGCGGTTCGTCGGCGGCGGAGCAACGATAAGCACCATTGAGCCGCGTACGGGAATGAATGTTTGGTTGTAAGTGAAATGAATGGCTAATTGATCAACTAGGTCTGCGCCTGGACGATATTTTACGCGTAGCCGTTCAAGCCCGACACGGCCCAGTTCGGTTGCCGGATAACCGAGTGTGTCGTCCTCGACCACGGATCCAAAAGGTTCGAAAGCCTTTGCTTCTAGGGGCTGAATTTTTACTTGAATTTTCTTTTCCATGAGCTCTCCTTCATGTTCTCGTTAGATGCATAGCTATCGTTTTCTCCGCACTCCCATGTTTTCGAGTAACGGTACAACGTTTTCACCATATTGGATCAATTCTTCTTCGCAATGACGGAATGCAGTTGTGACGGCATCAAATCCGACCTCTTGTAGAACGGCGAGTTGATCAGCCACTTGTTTCGGGGTACCGATGTGCTTAGCGCTGCCGACCCCAACGACAACTCCTTCAAGTATCTCGTCAACAGTTGCACCTTCGCGGAAATTCTGCGCGAAGGTTCCAATCGTCTGTCCCGAGAGTCCTTCGACTATTCCTTGCGCGGCTTCGTTGTCTCTAAGTGAGAGGACCTCTTCCATCTCTTCCTCGCATTGCGAAGTACTCTCTCGACACAAGGTAAAGATGTAAGTAATAAATTTCACTTCCCTATTAAATTCTTTCGCCTTTTCCTTTACCTCGGCAATATCTTTGCGAGATTGCTCGGGGTCTGCCGAACCAACAAAGTACCAATCGCAGTGCTTTGCTACGAAATCTTTAGCGACCGGTGATCCTCCTGCGTTGACTAGACATGGAATTTCTGAGGGTTTGGGCTCACAGTATCCTTGCCGAATTCGATAGAATTCTCCGTCGTAGTCGAAATTGTCTTCTGTCCAGAACTTTTTCATTACGGTCACGAATTCTTCGGTCCTTCGATAGCGCTTGGCGTGGTCATCGAACGGGATGTCCAGCATGTCGAAGTCAGGCTTTACCCATCCCGAGACTAGGTTCAGCATCCAGCGTGGTCCTGCAATTTGAGAAATCGTCGCAGCCTGTCTTGCAACTTGCGCGGGATGGAAGTAGGCCGTTTGAACGGTAGACATGATTCGGATTTTAGAGGTGAGTGCGGCAAGCGCAGCGCCTACATTAAAGCTGTCGAGTGAATGGCTCCAGAACCGCTTTGAACCAAAACCAGCTCCGCCTCGCTGTGCTTGAAAAAAAACCTCAAGGCCAAGGTCTTCAAGAAGAAGCCCTAATCGCTTGTTGTATTCCCACGTGACCTCTATTCGCTGAGAGGCATCAGAAACGAGTTGGAACGAGCTTGGCCCTACTGGGGGCATCCTTCCAACAGTAGGCGCATATATTCCTAGCTCTAGGTGACGTTGAGAGGGCACGCAGTTTCAGTTTCCAGCTGAGCCGTTGCGCAGGGTGCGACCTGGGCCGCCTCTGTCGGGGTCTATCTCGTCGAAACCATTTTGTCTAATGATCTGCCCGTTGCAAATGACTGAATCAATCCCTGTTGCATCGGACACTAACCGTTCAGCTCCTCCCGGTAGGTCGCCGATCCGTCGCAAAGGCGTTGCGCCCACGGCAGCAGGATCAAAAATTGTAACGTCTGCAGCAAGCCCTTCGCGTAAGTAGCCGCGATCGCTTATGCCGTAGAGGTCAGCGGATCGTCCTGTGAGAAGACGGATCGCTCGAGACAAGCTCAGGATCTCCTTCTCTCGGACCCATCGTTCAAGAAGGTCCGTGGAGAAGCATGCATCACAGAGTTGGCTAGCATGCGCGCCGGCATCCGACAGACCTAGAACGGTATGGTCGGATGTTAGTAATTCGGCCACTGCTTCTTCATCGGTGTTAACCACGGCCATTCGGTATCGAGCCTTCAAGTTAGTCTCGATTCCTAACCCAATCATCACATCGTAAGGGTGGGAGCCTTGTTCTTGTGCTAGATCTCGAATCTTTCGGCCTTCTAGGTCTGGCTGAGTTGGGTGGAAAGATACTTCAGCATCGGCCCACTGAGCTTTGAAAGGAGGCAATCCATCTCCGGCTTCTTTTAGAAAAGCATCGCGATTTTCAGTGCTTTTCCAGAACTCAATTTTTTCACCTTCAGTGCGAAGCTTTCCAAACGGGACGAGTGCTTCCAAGCTTTCAAACAAGAAGGGGTCTCGGAGATCAAATTCGAACATGAGAGGGCGTCCGAGAACCTGAGGGACGATCTGGAGGCCACTTGCCTGCTGCTGTTCCACAGTATCAAGCATTTTCCTATGGGATCCCGGCCCACTCATTCCGGCAAGGAGGGCTGCCCAACAAACCGGCCTGCCGCTATCGGAGGCCAATGCAGCCATTTCTTTAAAGAACAGACCACGTCCGATCGAGGCCATCACAACCCCAAGGTTTGTCTCGCCCATAGCACTGCAGAGAGCTCGTATCTCTTCAAAGTCCGCAAGCCGGCTTGGAACGGGTCGGCTGTCGTAGCCAATGTGGTTAGGAGCCTTGGAGGTTGCAAACCCAATTGCTCCGGCATGCATGCCCTCTTGTACCAATCGGCGCATCGTGTTGACTTCTTCATCAGTGGCGGTGCGTTCGGTTGCTTCCTCTCCCATTACGTACATCCGCAGCGGAGTATGTCCAAAAAGAGCTGCGACATTGATGCAGGGCTTTCGTTTGTCAACGGCATCGAGGTACTCAGGGAAGGTTTCGAACCCCCAATCGTCGCCAAGACCCTCCCACAATACGTCTAAGTCCATCCCTTCAACGTTTTCAAGGGTGCGTAGCATCAGGTTACGATGTTCCTTACGGGTAGGAGCAATTCCGAAACCACAGTTTCCAACGACAACACTGGTGACGCCATGCCAGGGCGAGATCGACAGCATCCCGTCCCACATGACCTGAGCGTCATAGTGGGTATGTAAGTCTATAAATCCGGGGGATACGGCACGGCCCTCCGCGTCTATCACCTGGCTTGCCGTGTCCGGAGCATCTCCAACGGCTACAAGTTTTCCGTCGCGGATTCCAAGGTCGCCCCTGAAGCCCTGTGAACCAGAGCCATCATAAAGGGTTCCTCCAGTAATCTTGAGGTCATAAGCCATTCCGGGTTCCTCCTCCGCCCAGATCAGTAACCCGATCTGGCAGCCACCGTGGAGTATACAGGCTACTTTAGGGATGCAAATGAGGAGATAAGCGGTGGCGCAAGGTATTTCAGATCGAGGTCCATTGTCTGACATCCGGGTAATCGAGCTCGGCGTGCTTTTGGCGGGTCCTTTTTGTGGGCAGCTCCTTGGAGATTTTGGGGCTGATGTGATCAAGGTGGAGCAGCCAGGTTCCGGAGACCCCATGCGCCAGGTGGGTCCGGCGAAGTATGAAGGAGAGGCGCTCTGGTGGAATATTTGCGCCCGAAACAAGAAATCCATCACTCTGAACCTCCGCCTCCCCGAAGGACAAGAGATCGTGCGCAAGCTCGTTCGCGAGGCTGATATTCTCTTGGAAAATTTTCGTCCCGGAACTTTAGAAGGCTGGGGCTTGGGTTATGAAGATCTTAAAAAAATTAATCCCGCTCTCGTGATGGTTCGGGTTTCAGGGTTTGGTCAAAACGGACCCTATTCTTCACGGCCTGGTTACGCGGCTATCGGAGAAGCGTACGCCGGTATGAGATATGTGGTGGGAGATCCTGAAAAGTTACCGAGTAGAACGGGCACTTCTATTGGAGATACCCTGGCTGGCACCTATGCGGCAATGGGAGCACTCATGGCTATTCATAACCGCAGACAAACCGGTCTCGGACAAGTAGTTGATGCCTCCATCTACGAGTCCGTACTTGCCACAATGGAATCGCTTATCCCTGACTTTCAATTAGGAGGTTATATTCGAGAGAGAACGGGGTCATTTCTGCCGGGTGTCGCGCCTTCGAATATCTACCCAACTAAAGACGGCAAAATGTTAATCATTGCAGGCAACGGCGATGGAATATTTGAGCGCTTAACGAAGGCAATGGGGCAGCCTGATTTGGTCAAAGATCCACGCTTTGCTGATCACCAGAGTCGAGGCTCAAATCAGATTGAGCTCGATGCGATCGTGGCAAGATGGAGTGGCGGTCTCGACCTAGATGACCTCGTGGGCATTCTTGAGAAACAGTCCATTCCCTATGGAACGCTGTATCGCGCCCCTGAAATGCTCAAAGATCCACATTTTGTCGCACGGGAATCAATCGTACGCCTACCGATGAAGGATGGTCAGGAGATTGCCATGCAGAATGCCTTTCCAAAGCTGTCGGAAACACCTGGAAAGGTTCGTCATGTCGGACCCGTCCTTGGAGAACACAACGAAGAGGTGTACGGCGGAATTCTCGGACTGAGTACCGAAGAATTAAAAAAACTCGCCGAGGACGGAGTGATCTGATTGGAAATCAGCCGATTTTCAGTTCGATATCCGCAAGAACGGGATCTGATGCTACCGCGACCTCGTTTTCAAGAAGAGACCCGCAATTCGGGCAATGGAACTGTCTGAATTCGATTTTATCATCGATAAAATCTGCAGGATCTCCGACCAACGGGTTGCATGCTGAAATTGCCTTGATCTCCGATGCACATCGATCTTTGTAGTTTTGATCTAATTCGCCCAGGTAGGTACTGCATCTGGCACAGCTCCAAAAACTTCCGCTGTCATCTTCTCTCACGGTAAGAAATTCACTTGCTTGTATTTTCACTGAACCATTTCGGATGATCTTTTCACCGGAATAGTTCTGGGTTCGAGCGGTTCGCATTGTCGCGCGCTCTTTTTCCGTTGCAGTTTTTTCGACTTCACCGTTTTCATCGACAATCGCACCGTAGATTTCTTTTGCCGCTTCGGCAGATATTGCGAACGAATCGATATCTTTTTGTATGAGATCGATTTCACGCTCAAGAGGATCTCCGAAGCCGCCCCCACCGCTCCACCTAACCGCGTAAACGTCCTCGGGTGTTTGGTTAAAATTTTGTTGCCGTAAGCCGAGAAGGACTCGATCTCCGTTTACCTGTGAGGTGTCTTCGGGCATGCGTTGTTCCGAAAAACGTTTCTGAATGTCGCTGTCGGTTATAAAGGTATAAGCGTTGGTTACGGCAGGATACCCGCCCATGATCCCGGGTGCTGTCGGGGTCGCATTGCCCGAGGAGAGGGTGTCATGAGTCATGTTTTCAACATTGTGCGGAATGAAACAAGTTTCCGCCGAAAGGCCCCCTCGGAATTTTCCAGCACCCCCTGAGTCAGGAAGTTCCTTCCGGTATAGGAATAGAAGCGGGAAAGTTTGCTCCGTGTGCTCGACATTCGGTAGTTGGCAAATTGGAGTTCTGGATTGTCCGCCTGTGTTGATACCGTCACCGTGTGCAAAGGCTCCTATTGCTCCGCCAATTGGGTCGATCAGGATATAGCCGTAGGGCTCTCCCCATTGGTCGTTACCTCGAAAGATCGTTGCGGGCCATTGGCTCGTTCCGCCGATGCACATGATATCTGGCCGAAGTTCCTTATTTGGGTAGATCATTTTCGAAATTACGTTGTAAGCGGGATAGAGAGAAATCTCCATCGCTTGTGTTGGCGCGGTCGATACCGAAGCGGGGAATTCTGCACAGGTGAAAGACCTTGGTGTTGGGTCAAATTCTATATGTCTCAGCGCGCCTCCCACGGCGAAATACTGATCCCAACAAAGGAGTTCGTTTATTGCAACAATGAGAGACCCTCGCCATCCCGAATAAGTGGCGTTCATCGCACCGTCTTGTTCTACGGTGCCGTCGTTTTGAAAAATCAGCGAGTTTCCTTCTTTTCGGAGCGTTAAACAGACGCGGTGTGTTCTTCGATCGCCGGGTCTCGATGCCTCTACATACGTACGTTCGCGCCACACCCCATCCGGAAGAGTCTCAAGTTTCGTCAGAAAGGCTTTCTCTGCGTTATCGATTACCTTCTTCATCACCGACTTGAGTGTTCGTGCGCCATAACGGTCGATAAGAGAAAAGACTCTGTCTCGGGCGGTTATGTTTCCGGCCAGCTGAGCTCTAAAGTCGAGAGCAACCATTTCTGGCTTACGTGATGAACGCAGATAGATGTCCTCGATGTCTTTTCGGACTGTATCGTTTTCGACGATTTTGACGGGTGGAATGAGAATGCCTTCCTCGAAAGCACTCTCGGCAGAAGGGCAGAAGCTGCCGGGTGTAATTCCACCAATGTCGTACTGGTGCAGGCAGTTTGTAACCCAACAGAAAAGCTCGCCTTCGTGAAACACGGGGCAAATTAACATTACATCTTGCTGATGAGCGGCTCCTACCCAAGGGTCGTTAGCAAGGAACATATCTCCCGGTTTGATCCCCGGGTTTTCAGAACGGTTTTCGAGAATCCATTTGACCTGTGTATCCGTGACACCCGACATGTATTGCATGTAGGGGCCGAAGTAAACGAACTCCGCATCCTCCGTAAGGATCGAGGGATTTAGATCGAGAGCAAACATTGCAACCGGTGATCCTGAAATTCTTTGAATGGTGGAGCCGTGTTCCTCGTTAATATTCCAGAGATTATGACGGACGACTTCGTAAGTGACCGGGTCGATGTCCTCGTCAAAATCGGTGTGAAGCTTAAGGCTTTCATGAATGTTTAATTGCTTTGGCGGAACGTAGCCATGCCTTTTGCCATCGAAAAGTTCCTGAGGAAGTTCGCTTACTCTCATTGCTTGGCCTCCGCGGTGGTTGTAGTCAAAATTTCAAAGTTTCCGTAGGCGTCAACACTAAAGGTCTGGTCAGGATGGACCACTATCGACGTAGCTGTTGTTTCGACCACAGCAGGACCCTGGATTGCATTTCCCGGTTCGAGCTGAGAGCCGTCGTAGATGGCGCTTTCTACGGTCTTGTTAGATTCCGCCCAGTAAATTGCTCTCGCCGGTCGCAAAGAGTCTTGGGATGGCGTAGCGCTTGCAAGTTCTCGCTCCTGCAAAAGAGGTTTCGGCATGCGTGCATTCGCTCGGCATCTAAAGGTGACCACTTCGAGGCGGGCTCCTGGGAGGGCCGATCCTGTTCCATAGAGGAGTTCGTATTGCTGACGGAATGATTCCCTAAGATGCTCGAGTTCTTCCTCGTTAACACTTTCCCTACTTAGTGAAACTTCCACCTCATTGATTTGTCCCTTGTGGCGCATATCTATTGAGAACTCGAACGCATGATCTGCTTCCTGTACTCCGTCCTCTGTAAGCTGCGAGGCGCCTCGCGCTTTAAGTTCGGCGAGGTTGGAGTTAATGCGGCTTGCATCAAAAGGTGTACTCATGATTTCTACCTTTTCGTCCACATGAAGAATGTCGGAAGCGGCCGCACCGAATGCGCACCATACCGAAGCAGTCTCGCGTTGCGGGATGATTACCCGGTCAACGCCCAGCTCTCGAGCAAAAACTCCTGCATGGACAGGGCCAGCACCGCCAAATGCATATAAAACAAAATCCCGAGGATCGAATCCCTTTTGAATCGTTGTTTTGCGGATGAGGTCGGCCATCTGGAACTCAGCGATTTGTGCAATTCCGCTGGCGCAGTGCAGGGTGTCAATTCCAAG
>DKAI01000018.1:5458-6313 GCA_002450755.1 Deltaproteobacteria bacterium UBA6930 | reverse complement strand
GATTGACCTGAGGTTCTGTTCTTGTAGGGAAAGGTGTGAAGCATATTCGCCAAAGGAACAACGGCGCTTGTCCCAAATTTAAACATTTGGTCACCGCCCAGATACTCTTTTGAGTAGCCCTTGCAAAGGTTTCCGAATTCTTTGCGGTTCTTCGGCTGTCGAGTAGAAGCCTTAGCGGGCTCGATGGCGACGTACTTCAACCCCTTACTACCCATCACCGCACCCAAGCCCCCCCTTGCAGCATGGCGAGCCGGATAACGGTTGTCCTGATCGGTTGTGGCAACCGAAGCACCTTTCAGTTGGTGCTCACCGGCAGGTCCACAGCTTATAAAAGATGCGGTCTTCGAATATCGTTCGTGTAATTTTTCGCATAGAGCGTAATTCCACATTCCTTTGTACTCATCCGTTCTAACCAAGTTGGCCCCGGACGAGTCAACTTCCAGGCCCCATCGGCCACCCTGATCAGAGGGCTTTCCCTTTACGATTATTGCTCGATAACCGAGCTTCATAAGATGTTGGCCTGGGTTACCACCGGTGTTAGCTTCCTTAATACCACCGGTAAGCGGACTCTTGCCTCCAATTGAAATTCTTCCCGAAGTTGGTGCGGAAGTCCCGCCAAGTACCCCAGGTGCCATCACCAAGACATTGTCAGGGCCTAGAGGATCACACTTCGGATCACACTCCTTATTAAGAATCTTGGCGGACAAACCTCGGCCGCCAAGAAGGAGCCATTCCTCAGGAAAGTCCCGAATTTCGACGGTTTCGGTAGTCATGTCCACATAAATAAGTCGATCGCTACTCATAAAATCCTCCTAGTAATAACTTAGTGTACGACATCAAGCCTAGTTACCCCCC
>DKAI01000018.1:3820-5075 GCA_002450755.1 Deltaproteobacteria bacterium UBA6930 | reverse complement strand
TCCTGTGACAACTTTTCTCCATTCAGAACAACAGTCACAAATGGCTGCAAGGTTCCATCTACAGCGAGTAACAATTCTCTTAAATCTTCGTGAAGAGAAATTGCAGACAAAAGACAGTCGCCGATCGTCTCGCCGGCCACTGATATTTCGTCAAGACCGCTAGTTGCACCCCGGTACGGAGGAGGAATAATTACTTTAGGCATCACTATAGAGTCTAGCCCCAGCCAGCAAAATGCGGAGCCCCTGTAACAAATTCTCTGATTTAGTGAAAAACATCAAAGCCTCAGCATTTTTAGCAATTGTCTCGCCAATAGGCCCGATGAGCAACAACCTGCCAGAAACTCTCGTCCGGTACAGTGAAAGGATTCTTAAGGCTAGTATCCGGTACCCACGCGGTTAATTTGCCAACCCCCCACCGGCCATGATGAACGCAGGCAGTATCTAGTCCTCTCAGATCGACCGTGGAGTGGAGCCCCTGTTTCGCCCAGTGCCCGTAAATGATTCCATAGTCGTGACTCTCGGCCTCCCAAATCTCGTGCCAGGGTACGCCCCCTGTAAGGTCCGACCCACATCGTGTCCAGCCCCAACCACCGGGCTTTGAGACAAGAAGTCGGCAGCTAGTCAGTAAGGCGAGATCATCCCTCACGGGGTCTCGTGAGACGTCTCCTGCCAAAAATGCTCGTGCCTTCTCGAGTTTATCGTCTCCTAACCGACGAGAAACAGCGTCCGACCTCTTCTTTATATCCGCGATACCCCAGTCCGGTCCAACTGCAGCATGCACCATCACCCACGGCCTGCTGTGGAAAGTACCTGTGCAGGCCAAAGGAAGACGACGGAGCCACTCCACCCATTCGTCCACCTCGGAACATAAAAGTAGGTCGTCAAGAGTGTCATCGACGCCTCTTTCACGCAGCCCCCAATACCTCGCAAGAAAATGCAAATCATGATTTCCGAGAACACAAAGACTCCTACCTTGCTCCCAGAGTTCGCGAACAACGTTGAGTACTTTAAGGTTGTCCGGCCCCCTATTAATCAGATCCCCGACAAAGTTAATTTGGCAATCTTTTCCGAAGCGACTATCGGCACGAGAGAGCAGCACCTCAAGCTCCTCAAAACACCCCTGAATGTCCCCTATAAAAATCGGTTGCATTGCGCCATTCTAACTCTTTGAACTGCGTTAACGTCGCCCTCTTACCCGCGGGGCAAACAGGACAATTTAGCCTCCTCCGTAACAGTACCTCCGATTATTCAGCTA
>DKAI01000018.1:0-3433 GCA_002450755.1 Deltaproteobacteria bacterium UBA6930 | reverse complement strand
CAGGCTCCCGATAGGATTTCCGTGACAACTCGTTTTGTAATATGCGACGGAGCCGAGCTTGCACGGTTTTGGGCACGGATTGGCCCAGACGACTCAGAGACCCTGCTATGGGTACCTCGTGAAAAGGAATCTCGAGCGAGGCCGCCTGCCTTTCGTTCCTTGGCGGGCGGAGTAAACCCAAGCTCGCTCGAAAAACTCAACATAAAGGCAAATGACTTCTTCGCTGTAGTGTCTGAGGATCCCTCTTTTGTGCGTTCAACTGTGAATACTATTTCAGAAATCTCACCAGATGCTCCTCTCCTGGTGATGAGTGATCGTATGAATCAAGATGATTTTGCTGACCATAATTGCATCAGAATGACAGGGCTCAGGACTCAACTCAGGGACGACGTGCACGATGAGTTTCGCCATCTTGCAAATCTGCAGAAGGCGGTCTGCTTGAAAAATCTGCTGGTAGAAAGAGAAAAAATTGGGATCCTTCTCCAGCCAGATCCAGACCCAGACGGAATTGCCTGCGGATATGCACTACGCGCTCTTCTTGGACGCAAGGCGCCGACCGCGCCTCTAATTTCATTTGGCCAAGTTCAGCGCCCAGAGAATCAGGCGATGGTAAGTGCGATCGGCATAGAAATCCGAACTGTCTTGCCCGAAGAGCTAGATGAGTTCGACGGGCTTGCCTTGGTGGACGTACAGCCAACGGTATTTGGAGAGAATCCGCCTCCTCGCGTCCTCTCCGTAGACTTGGTAATCGATCACCATCCTGAAAGAACCGGCTACGAGGCCCTAATTCGTGATATACGCCCAAGTTACGGAGCAACTGCGACAATCTTCACGGAATACTTGAGAGCAACTAACGTCGATATGAATGCTCGACTCGCCACTGCCCTCCTCTACGGGATTAAAAGCGATACCCAACTGCTTGGTCGAGACACCAGCTCCGCCGATATGGATGCATTCGCCTACTTGCACTCCTGCTATAGCCCGGCCCTTTTGAGGAGAATAGAAAGACCCGCACTCCCCGCGGATGGTCTTCGTCGGCTGGGCCGCGCGCTCTCAAAAACGAAACTTGAGGACAATATTCATCTTCTGGTCTTGGGTCGTGTTAGGGAAGATGTGATTCCACAGGTGGCAGAGCTTGGTCTGCAGGCGGAGGGTGCCGAATGGTCTGTAGCAGCTGGACTAGTAGGGCAAAACCTCGTGTTTTCTGTGCGAAATGTCGGACATGTGCGGGCCGCTGGAGAGGTGGTACGTGCAGTAGTTGAGGGACTCGGGGTGGGCGGAGGCCACCGAACAATGGCAAAAGGGATTGTCCCACTGAAGGCGTTTCGGGAGGTTTACAAAAGAACCAACCAGGGAACGATTAGGAAAGCCCTGATTAAGGCCTTTAAAAGTGCAATTAACGGTGAAGAAAGCGATGCGAGTCTTGCTTTAGGCTAAAGAGAAAGGAGTTCATCCCTAAATTTTTTTTCAATCTCCTGAAGTTCCGTCGTGCCGTGAAGACCTCCTGGTCCTAATGCAGGGACGACCAAATCCAGGGATAAGGGAAGATTTGAAAACGTCTTCACTTTCTCAACAGCCTCGGGAAACTCTTCCTCGGGACAAAGAAGCGCAACTCTTGCCAGGTCAGCATTGTCATTGAAGGTATTCCATGAGCGGAGATACTCTATCGGAGAAGCTCCCTGGGGCACAAAAAGACCTGTACCTAACCGGGCCGCACGTCTCTGAGCTTCAGGAACGCCCGCTCCGATCCAGATAGGGGGGCCCATTGGTTGGGTCGGCTTGGGAACCACTTGGATTCCTTCTATTTCAAAATGGGCGCCTTGAAAACTGATTTCATCCTTCGACCAAGCCTGACGCAGCAAAATAATTGACTCCTCGAACCGCGCTGATCTCTCGTTTACTTCGACTCCATAGTCCTGAAACCCTTCCACTTCTCCGCCCAGGCCTACACCAAGCTCAAATCGGCCATTACCCAACCCATCGATGCTTGCCGCATCTTCCGCAACTCGAAGAGGATGATAAAGAGGCAATGGCAGGACACCGGTGCCAAATCGCATGGTATCGGTTTGGGCCGCGATTGCTGCACAAAGGATTAAAGCGGAAGGCACCGCAGCATCGGGGTTGGTAGGATGTTCAGCCAGCCAGACCATTTCGAATCCGCAAGATTCTGCGAGTGCAGTATGCTGAATCAGAGCCTGATTTCGCTTAGCAGCTTCTTCGGGAGTACCAGCGTGGACGGGATAATCGTAATAGAGGGCTAAGCGGAGTCTCATGACAAACCAAAGGTATAATGACTTATAACAGCCGTCGAACGGATGAACTATACGGAGTTTATGATGATTAGCCAATGGACTGACAAAGGAGCAGAAGATGCACTTTCTCAGTGGGGAACCGACTATGGAGAGGACTTAGCTCTTAGAGTCTATACATCGAGACTTATAGGTGCAGACCCGGAGCTTGTACTCCATGGTGGAGGCAACACGTCAGTAAAGACCAAAGTTAGAAATATCTTTGAAGAAGAAATAGAAGTCATCTTCGTCAAGGGCTCCGGTAGCTCGCTGGATTCTGTATTGCCAAAGGATCTCCCAGGATTAGACCTTTCCCGTCTACGACGTCTCAGAAATTTGGAGTCTCTCACTGATGAAGAAATGGTTAATCAACTTCGAACACGTCTCCTCGATGCAAGCTCACCTACCCCTTCAGTAGAAACCTTACTTCATGCCTTTCTTCCTCACTCATTTGTTGATCACAGCCACGCGGATGCCATACTCGCACTTACGGATCAGCCGAACGGTGTTGAGCTAGCACGTGAGGCGCTTGGTGATTCAATAGGCATTCTGCCCTACGTAATGCCCGGATTTCCTTTAGCTCAGGCGGTTGCCGGCGTAGTTGAAACTTCTCCGGACTTGAGCGGAGTCGTTCTTGCAAAACACGGCCTCTTTAGCTTCGGCGCAAGTGCCAAAGAGTCCTACGAAAAGCATATACATCTTGTAAATCTAGCGGAAGAATTCCTTTCCAAACGAAGGAACGGCAAGACAATCTTTACATTCGCCAGCACTCCTTTTAAGGAAGAAGCCAAGTCGAACGCGGCTGTAGCTTTTCCAATTTTGCGTGGACTTCTCGCGGAAAAAAGTTTCAGTGATGAAGGCTTCAAAAAAGTTGTAGGCCATTGGGACAACTCTGTAAAAACCTTGGAATTCTGTGCAAGTAGAGAGGCAGAAACGTTAGTAAAGTCTGGTCCAATAACGCCTGACCATGTAATCCGAACGAAAAAGCTTCCCTTATTCATTGATAACCCAGCATGGTCCGATGTGGAGACCCTAAGAAACCAACTAACGGAGGCAGTTCATAGCTATCGCAATTCCTATGATGCTTACTTTCAGGAAGGCCAACAAAACACTGCCGTTACAAAAGACAAACTATCATCTTCTCC
>DKAI01000048.1:1472-5461 GCA_002450755.1 Deltaproteobacteria bacterium UBA6930 | reverse complement strand
CGAACGCTAATTTCCACAGGCCCCTTAGCCACGACTTCAGTCTCTGAAGGCGGTTCAATAGCAGCATTAGGGTCCTGTATGGGATTTTCTACGATTTGATCCATATCGGTCGTTTCGACCATGGTCTCTCCTTCGCGGTTATGCTTCCGTTCCTCTAGGACTCACTAGGTGCCACTAGGCGCCACATTGCCCTCCCAATGGCTTTCGACCTACTAAGCGTCGGGCAGCCACACCGCAGGGAGACGAGGAACGTGTTGATTGGCAATTACTTAGCAAACTATACGAAGATTTTCAGCCCTTGCTCAGGTGGTGTAGTCAGCGTTGATCGAAACGTATTCTCGGCTTAAATCACAGCTGTAGATCTGTGCGGAAGAACGGCCTCTCCCTAAATCAACCTGAAGGCTGATCTCGGCCTTCTTCATCTTTTCTGCCGCCTTAGAAACTTGTCTAGACCCTGCTGGAACACCTAGTTTGAAAACCGTTATTCCGCCAATAGCTACAGTGAGTCTCTTGGTACTCATCGGCACACTCCCTGCGCCCAATGCCTGCACTATTCTGCCCCAATTCGGGTCGCCGCCGTTTACCGCCGTCTTAACCAACATCGAGTTTGCAATCAGACGGCCAGCACGCTCAGCCTGCACAGTATTCGGCCCACCGGTCACCTCAACTACCAACAGCTTGCTTGCCCCCTCTCCGTCTTTAGCTATCGAACGAGCTAAGGAATCACAAATAGAAAGCAAGCTTTCTTCGAAAATCTCAGAGCCCTCACTTCTTCGGGAAGTTAATCTCCTATTGCCAGCCTCCTCACTCGCAAGCAAAAGGGCCATATCACTCGTCGACGTCTGAGCGTCAATTGTAACTCGGTTAAACGTGCTCTTTGTGACCGATCCCAAAAGCCTTCGAAGATAACCGGGGGTCGCAGAAACGTCCGTTAGCAAGAATGCTAACATCGTCGCCATGTTAGGCTCGATCATCCCCGAACCTTTAGCAAGGCCGACGAGGGTTATCTTTTTCCCATCGATTGTGAGCCTACGAGATTCAAACTTAGGCACGGTATCAGTAGTCATCATCGCCCTAGCAACTCTCGACAAACTTCCTTGATTCAATCCCTTGGCCGCTGACTTGATCCCCTTCAACACTTTCGTCATTGGAAGTGGTACGCCGATTACGCCAGTCGAGGCAACGAGGACACGGTTCGTGGGACAATGCAACTCTTTAGCCAACCCCTTCGCCATTTTTCGGGTATCCAGACTACCTTTAGGTCCAGTTGCCACATTCGCGTTTCCCGCATTAATCACGAGCCCCCTCACCTGGCCCGAGGCGATTTGTTTCCTTGTCCAAAGGACCGGCGCGCCTTGTACTTGCGAGGTTGTAAACACACCAGCGGCCGATGCAACCTTATCCGATGCAATTAGCGCTAGGTCTAACTGACGCGCCTTTAAACCAGCATGTACGGCATATGCGCGGAAGCCTGGTACGCGAACAACAGGCATTTAAGCGACCAATATCCAATTTAGTAACGACAACTCCTGGACCTCATAAAAGTGGACACGGTGTTTTCAACCACCGTGGCATCGTTTAAATTTTTTCCCACTACCGCAAGGACAGGGATCGTTCCTGCCAACCTTTTCCTTCTTAGATTCAGCCTTGTGTAACCTTCCCTCTAAGGCTGATCCTCTCGATTCTTCGCGAGCGAGCTGACCCTGCTGGGATCCTGCGAACGTTCTTTGAGACCCTCTTCCCTCGGGCTCAGGAAGAACGAATTTAAACAAAGTCTCAGCGGCCTGCCTGTCGGCCCGTTCGCTCATTTCGTCGAACATGGCAAAACCTTCGCGCTGATACTCGATCTTAGGATCCCGTTGTGCGTACCCTCTAAGATTTATGCCCTCCCGAAGGGCGTCCATGCCGTGCAAGTGGTCTTTCCATAATCGATCGAGAATTTGCAAAATAATACTCCGCGAGAAAATTTCAAAAGGCGGGTAGTCTATGTCTGGATGTTTCTCAGCGATTTCATCACACAACTTGCGTTTCCGATCTAACACTTCCGAGATTCCAGTAAATACACCTCGTCCAAAAAGATCTTTATCAACAGCCGACTTGCCTTCAATCTGGAACGGAGGCTGATTAACGTCAAACGTAACACCGAACTGACCTTCGAGGGCTTGGGATATCTCTAACAAGGCCTGGTCGTCGGGTACTCCCTTATCTGGCCACTTCTCATCCAGTAGAGACACCAGAACTCCCTCAACGAGTTCCAAGACCTCTTCGTGCAAGTCTTCACGCTCTAGGGTTTCACGCCGTCTGCCGTAGAAGGCCTGGCGTTGTTTGTTCATGACATCGTCATATTCGAGGAGATGCTTACGAATGTCGAAATTTCGAGACTCAACCTTGCCTTGCGCATTTTCAATCGCTCGACTGATCATCTTGTGCTCGATAGCTTCACCCTCCTCCAAACCAAGCCTTTCCATCCAGGGTGTAATTTTTTCTCCTCCAAAGATACGCAGCAGATCGTCATCCAAGGCTAAATAGAACTGACTGGAGCCGGGGTCACCTTGCCTACCCGAGCGACCCCTTAGCTGATTGTCAATCCTTCGGCTTTCATGACGTTCCGTTCCTAAGATATGCAAGCCGCCCGCCAAAAGAACTTCTTCTCTTTCCTGCTCACATTGCATTTCAAAATCGGCAAGCAATCCTAGAAACTGGGTGCTTTCTTTATCTCCTCCGCATTTCTCTAAAGCCAAGAACTCCGGATTGCCCCCCAGAACAATGTCCGTACCTCTTCCGGCCATATTTGTAGAAATCGTAACTGCACCCTTCCTTCCTGCCTGCGCAACTATCTCCGCTTCTCGTTCGTGTTGTTTCGCGTTTAAGATATTATGTTTGACCCCTTTCCGTTTCAACAAACGTGAGATTTTCTCGGAGTTCTCAATGGAGATCGTTCCAACCAAGATGGGCTGTCCCGATTCGTGTCTGATTTGTATCTCTTCGACGATGGCATCAAATTTCTCTCGCCCCGTCTTGTAAATTACGTCGGCCATATCCTGCCTAAGCATTGGGCAATTTGTTGGAACAACCGTCACATCTAAGTCGTATATCTTCGCAAACTCCGGAGCTTCGGTGTCTGCAGTTCCCGTCATACCAGAAAGCTTTTTGTACATTCGAAAGAAATTTTGAAAAGTCACTGATGCAAGAGTCTGATTTTCGCTCTGGACCTGAATACCTTCCATTGCTTCTACAGCCTGATGAAGACCGTCAGACCAACGACGGCCGGGCATTAATCTACCCGTAAATTCATCTACAATAATAACTTCCTTTCTTCCTCCCTCTCCCGCCTTGACGACATAGTCGACATCTTTTCTTTTAAGAGCGTGAGCGGTCAACGATTGCTGTACAGCATGGAGAACTGGCAACATTTCAGGATCGTAGAGATTTTCGACTGACAGAAGTTTTTCCACCCTACGCACACCTTGATCTGTTAAAGATGCACTGTGATGTTCTTCATCGACCCAGAAATCGCCCGTATCATCGACCCCCTGCTTTGCGTCTCCTTTATCTCCTTTTTTTAGCCTGGGAATAACCTGATTTGCCACACCGTATATTCTTGTGTTTTCCTCAGACGGCCCTGAAATTATTAACGGGGTTCGTGCCTCATCGATTAAAATTGAATCAACTTCATCGACAATGGCATAAAAATGTTCTCCTTGAACACAAAGCTGCGAACTCGGCTTCATGTTGTCGCGTAAATAGTCAAAGGCAAATTCGTTATTCGTGCCATAGGTAATGTCGGAGTTATAAGCCTTCATTCTCTCCGTCTCGTCTAAATTATGCACTATCACTCCAACCGACATCCCTAGCAACGCGTGCACCTCAGCCATCCACTCAGCATCCCTCCGTGCTAGATAATCATTGACTGTAATTACATGTACACCTTTTCCTGCCAGAGCATTCAGGTATGACGGGAGCGTTGCGACAAAGGTTTTCCCTTCACC
>DKAI01000048.1:0-1156 GCA_002450755.1 Deltaproteobacteria bacterium UBA6930 | reverse complement strand
GCTCCAGCCTGAATTTAAGAAAGTCGCTTCAAAGTAGCAATGAGACTCGTATACTATCAAGTCGTTTGTCCGGACAAGAGTAACGTCCCCTGTTGTAGCAAATCTGTTTATATTCAAGATGCAACCGAANNTTTTCCAATCGCACGCTTCATTGCTTCTCTTACAGTCGCGAATGCAGGTACTAAAAGGTTATCCAAAGAATCTCCGTTATCTAGCTGATTTCTAAATTCAGGAGTCTTAGCTGCCAACTCAGTATCACTCAACCGCGAGAACTCGGGCTCTAGCAAACTAACGGCCTCGACCTTAGGAACAAGACGCTTCAATTCGCGGTCGTTTTGTGTTTTAAAAATTTTATTTAATAGGCGCATTCAGAACCAACAGCTCCAGCCTGAATTTAAGAAAGTGGCTTCAAAGTAGCAATGAGACTAGTACACTATCAAGTCGTTTATACGAACAAGGGTAGCGTCCCCTGTTATAGCGATTCCGTTTATATTCAAGATGCAACCGAACGCGCCAGCAGCTCCCTGGCGTGCTTGCGAGTAGTACTCGTCACAACTTCTCCACCTGCCATCCTCGCAATCTCTTCCACTCTCTCTGATTTGCTCAAACTTACGATCTTCGTTCGTGCATTACCTTCAGCGGATTCCTTCTCGACTCGAAAGTGCCGACTCCCTCGAGCAGCAATTTGAGGAAGATGCGTAATGCACAGAACCTGATTATCACGAGAAAGGTCGGCAAGTAAATCACCGACACGATCGGCAGCTCGTCCGCCAATCCCGGCGTCTACCTCGTCAAATACTATGAGCAGACTTTGCCCAACGGAGCGCGCTGCGCCCTTAAGTGCCAATAAGAGCCTCGACAATTCCCCGCCGGATGCCACATTTTGGAGTGGCCGTGGTTCTGATCCTCGGTTTGCTGAAAAAAGAAAGGAGATGTTTTCGTTACCGCTTGGACCATAGGGCAGACCATCTGCGGATTCTATGGAATCCAGGCTAATTTGAAAGCTTGCGCCTGGCAATGCCAGGGATTCTAAGGCCGTTGTGACTTTCTCGGCTAAATCATCTGCAGCTACATTTCTAGCCTCGCTCAAACCTTTGGAACGTAACCGCAACGATTTCTTAATTGCTTCGAATTCTCTTTCCACCTCTTGGATACG
>DKAI01000209.1:3169-3326 GCA_002450755.1 Deltaproteobacteria bacterium UBA6930 | reverse complement strand
TGTGATTAATAAGATAGGAATCGACCCTAACTGGACGTGGGATGACGACTTTATTTTGTCGCAGGCAATTAAGGCTGACAACACAGTTTATATTTCCGGCCAAGTAGCGCTTGACGAGAACGGGAACGTCGTGGGCCGAGATGACATGAAGACTCAA
>DKAI01000209.1:0-2786 GCA_002450755.1 Deltaproteobacteria bacterium UBA6930 | reverse complement strand
CAAATCTTCACTAGCCGATATAGTAAAAATTACCATATTCACGACTGATATGAGCAGACTAGGGGAAACTCACGAAGTACGTGCAAAACTTCTCTCGGAGCCTGCGCCTGCTAGTACGGCAGTAGAAGTTAAGGCGCTTATGCTGCCCCAGTTGTTAATTGAAATTGAGGCCGTAGCCCTCATAAGAGACTAGGATCCTTTTGGATTATATCGTTCGCTGCCTTCAAAACATCCGTCGCGGCTACCAAGACAGTAAATCGACTAGCTCTCTATTCCAGAAAGAGAATCCCCATAACGTTCTGAAAAAACACTCTCGCTCAAAGGTCGCCTCACCAGCTTTTTTGGAAAATCCTTCTGTGGGTAGCCAAGAGTGACATGGGCTGCAGTAGAAATATCTTCCGGGATACCCAAGAGTTCTTTAACCTTAGGTTCCTCGTGACAAAGCAGCGTCGTCAGCGCAGTCCCAAGGCCCTCCATCCGAGCAGCCAATAACATATTTTGAACCGCTGGATATACAGATGCTCCACCAACGATCGATAGCCGTCCTAATTCATGGTCTGTAGGGTGAACATCTTGCAACTTTGCACATACAACTACGATCACGGGAACGGTATGCAAATTATCTGCGAAATAATTTGCATCCTCGAGCATGCGCCGGACACTGTTTACCTTAATCTCTCCTAGATCAATACCTTTCGTATAGTCTCGCCAGTAGGGCAAGTAGAGATCTCGCAAAGTTTTTTTTGTTACTTCATTTCGAACAGCAATAAAGCGAACGGGCTGTCGATTCCCTCCGTTTGGCGCATAACGAGCGGCATCAAACACTCGAGCTAACACCTCATCTTGCACGAGGTCGTCTTTGTAGTACCTACACGTAATATTACTTTGAATGGCTTTCAACAAATTCATAAAAGTAAGTCTCCAAACCAACTTACGCTAAAGCTAAGTTGGCAATACCGTTGATAATTATTGGCCAGGTTTCTCTTGGCATATCATGTCCCATACCCTCTATTAAAATAATTTCAGCACCCGAAACAGCGTCCGCCGTATCCTGGCCACATTCTTGTGAAAGCAAAGGATCGTCAGTCCCGTGTATAACGAGAAAGGGCACTGAAAGCTCTGACAGTTGAGCTTTACGGCTGCCCTGGCCTAGTATAGCTGCCATCTGTCGCTGAACTCCTTCTGGAGCGTAACAACGATCCCAAGATCTTTCCGAACGTTTACGGATTCTATCGATGTCCGGAACGTACCCACTTCCGCGAACGACCTCCCAGCTTTTAAGTGCATTTTTCACGTATTCATCCTTGCCAGAAACAGTCGGGGAGAAAAGAACCGACAGAGCCTCGGGGGAGGGAGGGGGCAAAGATGGATCTCCCGTGGTCGACATGATCGAGGTTATGCTGCGAACCCGCTCACGGTGCCTCCATCCAACGGTTTGAACGATCATCCCGCCCATCGAAGCACCTACAAAATGTGCCGATTGAATTCCTAGCGCATCGAGCAAACCAACGGAGTCATCGGCTAAGTCATCCATTGTGTAAGGCAAAGCAACCGCTTCATTAGAATGATCATTGGACATGAGCACTTTTAAACTGGGAACATCAGCCTTATCAAACTTTGTAGATAAACCGCAATCGCGATTATCGAAACGTATGACGTGGAAACCTCTATTCGCAAGAGATTCACAGAACTCTTCTTCCCAAAATACGAGCTGCGCGCCCAGTCCCATTACAAGCAGAAGGGGATTGGCGTCATTCCGACCGAATGTATCGTATTCTATAGTAATCCCGTTTACTTGTGCCCTGGGCATGCCTAACGATCTTCAACATTTGGCAAAACTTTCTCAACCAGCAATCGGGTCTGATGCATTATAGATTGCTCGTCCTCAACCGCAGGGAACAAAACAATCTTGGACGCACCTTGAGCAACATATTGATTCAGTCGATCTGAAATTCTCTCAGGCTCACCCACTGCAAAAACATCGTCCATATTTAGTCCGGCGTTTCGAGCGGCTTGCCCTAAATACTGACTTTCTATATCCACGTCGCTCGCTTCCCCTATATGAAAGGGAATACTTGCACCAAAGTGATCGGGGTCAATGTACCTACCATTAGTTTTAAGCTCGCCTTGAATGCCTCTGATTGTCTCACCAACCTCGTCAGGGGTGTTAAGACCACCGATCCAACCAGTTCCCAAAGTCGCCGTTCTCCTTTGTGCAGCTGGACTACTTCCACCTATCCATAACGGTAAGGGGTTCTGAACTGGTCGCGGAGAAATACTC
Organism: Deltaproteobacteria bacterium UBA6930; assembly: GCA_002450755.1. Taxonomy (GTDB): domain Bacteria; phylum Myxococcota_A; class UBA9160; order UBA9160; family UBA6930; genus UBA6930. Next base: position 505 of record DKAI01000209.1, on the reverse strand, counting down.
GCGCCCCTATACTGATAGAACTCTCCTTCAAAGGTCACGGATTCTTCGGTCCATAGCCTACGAATAATTTCCAGAGCCTCGTTTGCTGCTTTGCCTCTATTCTTCGTTTCTCGTCCAGTCGCCTTCCACTCTGGGGAAGCAGGAGCGCCTATTCCAAACACCGGTAAAAGACGACCCCCGGAGAGATAATCGATCGTTGCACATTGCTTTGCCAAAACTAAAGGATCTCTGAAGCCTACAACTACCGCATTCATACCAAATTTTATTTTTTGAGTCGTACCCGCTACAACGGCCAGAGCGGACATTGCTTCCAAAAACGGCTCCTCGGATTGCAATCGATCCGTCTGCCAAATGCTATCTATCCCTGAGACGTCACAAAATCTCGCGAAGTCTAGATAGGCTTTCGCACTCTTAAAAGGAAAATTCGCAAAACCGACGCCTGCTCTTATACTCATGCGACTAGCATACTCTAAATATCCAGTAGGAATCCATTGAATCATTCAAT
>DKAI01000104.1 GCA_002450755.1 Deltaproteobacteria bacterium UBA6930 | reverse complement strand
ATTCTTGCATGGGACTTCCGATAGGAGATTCTCGGAACCGCGATACCTTAGTGCCTTTACTCAGATACTTGAACCTAGACAGGAGAACTTCGGACAACTGCACGAATGTTTTAAAAAATGTGCTGATTCCCTGCCCACCTGGCAAGGCGGATTCTTACGCATGAAACCACGATTCGGAAGTACCGGTCGTAAACACTTAGTCTTTCATCCATGTAAGATATCCACTAACGACTTATCTAAGGTCATCCTCAACTCAAATAGTGGTGTGATTATCGAACCGGAGCTGGAGAGAGTCCACGACTACTCTCTCCAAGCATACATAGACCCAAGCGGAAAAATTGAAATTCTTGGAATTCTCAAGCAACACGTCGACAGAACCGGAAAATTCCAAGGCCATTCAGGTGTCATCGATGAAAATGGTCACGTATCGGTGCAAGATAAATTTATTCCTGAAATCAAAGAAGTGGGGATAAAAATTTTTGAGAGGGCTATTGCACAAGGCTACCACGGCCCTTGTGGGATTGATTCCTTTACCTATCGAGGCCCCAACGGTCATGTTCTTTTAAGGCCCGCAGTAGAGTTCAATGCAAGATTTACTATGGGGACCGTAACCATCGGAATTTTACGCCGGACACTGGTATCAAAAGTAAAAAATATTTCAGGTGGTGGTAAAAAGTTTCATTTTACAGCAAGTTACAGCTCGAATCTCGTTGGACTAGAAGCGAATAAAACCAATATTGCGGGATCTGAATTTTCTTTATCTTTTGAATCCTAAGTTTAAAACATGCCCTCACTCTACTATGGAACAAACTAGCGACCCATCTGACTGCGTTGTACATCTTGGGTCTTCACTTGGATAAGCTGGTTCTATGTCAAGAGTTCTTCGGACGAGAGGGCAAATCAAGACGTCTCCCTGCACATGACAGCCTTTTCCAATTTGTGGAGCACTCGCCTCAAAGCTACAAGAGCAATCACAAGGAGGAGTACTTACACTTATTTGTGGTGCCGGAGAAGGAGTCTGACAACCCAAGAAAAAAAACACGAAAATACATGCGGCCAAAAAAGATATCGTTCTAAATCGCAAACTCAACACTCCTTTCAAGAAATCTTTCTAGAATTCGACAGTTGAATATTCCCCACTTAAGAGCATTAAAATGTCATATTCCAACTCTGCAACACGTCTTCCACTAGCAGCCATTATGATAGATCTGAAAGATCCATCTAAATGCTCTGCTGCCTGTTTCGCTAGACCTATTCCCCACCAGACAGTGCGAAGAAGTCTCCACCAACGGAATCGAATAGGATCAATATTACCGCCCGCCGAATGATAACCCTCAAAGAGGGTGTCTCGATCTGCAAGACCTCCTACTTCCTTGTCATCTTGACGGAACCTCCATGCTCGAACACAGAGCCAGGCAAGATCCTCCATTGGATCTCCAAGATGTGCTATCTCCCAGTCATAAATTGCCACTAGACCTGTGTCGTCTACGGCAATATTTCCGTTTCTTAAATCCCCATGGACTAGTGATAGTGCCTCAGGGCTCTCGGGTTTATTGCGTGACAACCATGACAACGCCATCGTTATTGTTGGAGAAGGCTGGGGCAGTAACGAATGATCTTCCAACAAATCATCGACCGCCTGCTGGGCAGGATCATCGAGTTTTGGCCTTTCGATTCTGGAGTCAATCCTTGATATGGGAAACTTATGTAAATGGGCCAGCGCCTCGCCACATTGTCTTACAATCCGATCCCCCAGACCCGTTTGGGATTCGGAAAGACGAAGGATTTTCCGCGGAATTGACTCTCCAAACACCCGATGTGTGACAAACATCGATCCACCTACATATTTTGGATTTGTGGTGACTCCGACCAGTCGGGGAGCTGGAACTCCAGCTTGCCGAGCAAATTCGAGTACACTGGCTTCCACATCCATCGGCAAATCTTCGATGTCGGGGGTAGGCATAATCGTTGCTACTAAGGGAATATCATCAATCTCTGTTACTGCATTAAAAAGAAGGTTGTGGCGCCGCGCTCCGGCCGAGGCGCGATCAAGATTCCGAATCGAAACGTCGGTTTCCCAAATCTCTGATAAGAATTTGCTCAAACCAACCGATAGATCTTTCATCGATCCAACTCGGATTTAAAGTTGTAGTCATCATGTCCCGGTTTTACTATCGCGAGCTTAGACTTCACATTTTCTAAGAGTGTTACCAAAGCGCGTTTTTCGAAATCCACATCACATGACTGTCTCAAGCGATCGCACAAGATTTGATTCAAGTGCTCGGATCCTTCCTCGGAAGAGATATCCAGCAAATTCCCCAATCGTTCAGATTCTTGAATATCGCCTGATTGCGCCAAATCGAACTCACGCATCAGAATATGGCATAGATTAATGGCGACACGCGTCTGATGCCGCTTCGAGCCCTCTAGCTCATCTAGGACCTCAGTTTCTAAAAACCAAGCTATTGTCTCCAGTAGTTCGATTGACGTAGGTCTGTCTTGCATGATTACTCTAAATGTATCATGAAGAGACCCGCAAGTATCGAGAAGGACAACTCTAGAGCTTCATTCTTTATACAATTATGATTCAATATCGAAGAACTCTTGAAGTCGGCTCTAGCAGTTAATCAATAGACGGAGAATATAAAATGCTCTGTCCTAAGAAATAGAAAGGTTTTACATGGATTACGACTCTTATAACTTTTTAAAATTCGAACGTCCTAGCGATGGCGTACTTCTTATAACCATAAATCGACCCGAAAAGCTCAATGCGACAAATCGCGCTTTGCACGGTCAACTAGCAGAAATCTGGAAGGATGTGGATCGAGACCCCGAAACCAGGGTAGCTGTAGTGACCGGAGAGGGAAGAGCATTTTCGGCTGGTGGCGATTTGGATATGATTGATAAACAAGCACACAATTTCACCGAGATCTCGAGTGTAATGAAAGAGGCAGCGGACATCGTTTACAACATTGTTAACTGCGAAAAACCTATAATTTCCGCAATCAATGGTGTTGCCGTCGGCGCTGGCCTTGCGGTCGCCATGATGGCGGACATTAGTGTGATTGCCGAAGATGCCCGATTCACCGATGGCCACATAAGGCTCGGTGTCGGCGCCGGTGATCATGCTGCGATTGTGTGGCCTATATTATGCGGGATGGCAAAAGCCAAATACTATCTCATGACAGCAGATTTTATTGATGGAAAAGAAGCTGAGCGTATTGGTCTTGTAAGCAAGGCAGTCCCTGCGGACCAATTAATGGATGAGGCTTTAAGGGTAGCAGCGCAGCTCGCGATGGGACCCCAAATGGCTATCCGTTGGACTAAGCGTTCTTTAAATCACTGGATTCGACAGGCGATTCCAATCTTCGAGTCATCCTTGGCGTTTGAAATGCTTAATTTTTTCGGAGACGATGTCATAGAAGGATCCAGGGCTATTCAAGAAAAGAGGGCTCCCGTATTCCCCTCTACTAAGCCTTAAATTCTCAGTGGTAAAAGTTCTCTAGACTGTTACCACTCGAATCATATTCGTTGCGCCAGATCGATGAGAAATCCCGCCTGTTGCCACAACAATATCTTCGGGAGCAACAAGATTCATCTTGAGAGCGTGTTGAAGAGCAATCTGTACCCGCTCCTCATCGGTGCCGTCCGCCTTGACCGCATAAACGCCCCAGTTCATTGCTAGTTTGCGTACCACTGAATCGGAGCCAGTCACCGCCAGTATGGGACAACGTGGGCGATACTTCGAGATCATTCGCGCTGTGAAGCCAGTTTCTGTTACGGCAATAATAGCTGCTGCCCCTAAATGATTGCTCATCGTATGAGCTGCCTGGGCAACGGAATCCGTAACAACGTTTGCAGGGTTTACCTCAATATTTTGCAGGGTCCCAAATTCATCAATTGCCAATTCGGCTCGTCGCGCAATCGCATCAATCATCTTGACAGCATCGATTGGATAGCTTCCTGCAGCAGTTTCACCTGAAAGCATAACCGCGGAAGTGCCATCAAAAATGGCATTCGCAACATCGCTTGCTTCCGCACGCGTAGGTCGAGGATTACGTTCCATAGAGTCAAGCATTTGGGTTGCTGTCACTACCGGTTTTCCATTAGAGACGGTGACTCTAATAATTCGCTTTTGTAACTCTGGTACTTCTTGAACTGGAAGCTCAACTCCTAAATCACCACGCGCTACCATTGCCCCATCAGCTGCCTTAATAATTCCTTCTAAGGCATTGACTGCACCCCGATTTTCGATTTTGGCAATGATTGGAATATCCGCATTCCGATTCATTAGATAGCCTCGAATCTTTTCTACATCTACCTTCGATTGAACGAATGATGCAGCTATATACTCAACCTTATTATCAATTGCAAAATCGAGATCACCCTCGACATCTGGGCCGAAAGCACTTCTAACTAGATCAATACCGGGAAAACTGACAGATTTTCTATTTCTTAAAGTGCCGCCGCACTCAACAATACAATGCACTTGACCCGCTGCGAGACGGTCTACCCGAAGAGCAATCTTTCCATCATCCAAGAGAACTTCATCACCCAATGAAAGTCTTTTGGACAAACCAGGATGAACCACGGAGACCTCTGACTCATTTCCTGCTACTGCCGTCTCTGTTAAAACAAATTCAGACCCTTGAGAAAGCACCACAGCTCCACCAGCTACCATGCCTGTTCGGATCTCGATACCCTTAGTATCTGCCATAATGGCTACATTAAAATCGTTATCTCCGGCGACTTTTCTTATTCTCTTCACTAAAGCAACATGGTCATCTTGTGAACCATGCGAAAGGTTTAATCGAGCTACATTCACTCCGTTAAGGAATAGCTCCCGTAGAGTTGTTGGATCTTCACAGGCAGGACCAATCGTGGCAATCAATTTTGTTTTACGAAGAATATTAGTTGCCAATGTTTCTTCCATTAAATCCAGAACACCTTACTACTAAGACGAACAATACGTTTTCTCCCTTTTTGAAAAAACCAACGATCTGGACAAACAATAACAATGAGATGGTCAAACGTCAGATCGAGCCAAGAGAGCTCTGGAGAAGATTCTAGAAGCGAGAAATCGAACGAATTACCCCATTTGTCACTTCTACCGGATATGGTCGAAGGCGATCTCCTGCACAAGGTCCAGCAACACATTTACCGTCTTCGATCTGAAAGTATGCACCGTGAGTAGCGCAGACGATAAGATGACCGTCGCGATCCAGAAAATTGTCTTTTAGCCAGTCTAGTGGAGTGCCCCTATGAGGGCACCAATTTAAATACCCGAAAACTTGGTCGGCTTTTCTCACGATGAGAACTTCTTTTTTAGACCCATCGATTTCGATTAAGAAACTTTTAGCTGAACCCTCAGAAATATCTTCGAGATCGCATAGAATGTGATCTTTACTCATGAATTCCTCAAAAGCTGTTTAATGCAATTTCCTTTTATACAATTTTTAGAAAACATCTCTGCTAATTAAAATTTATCTGTTATTGAGAAGGTTTAAACCGGGGAATAGCTTTCCCTTCATCCTGGGATTCGAACATTACTTCGACTCGCATCCCAATAGAAACGTTGTTCGGGTCGCAATCAACTACGTTAGTTAGCATACGCGGCCCCTCGTCTAATTGAACATATGCAATAACAAAAGGTACATGTGACCTAAATCGCCCCGATGTTCGCCTGGTAACTGTATAGCTATAAACTTCCCCCTTACCGGACATTTGGATCCAAGATAAATTTCTCGATCTGCATTCTGGACAGATGCTTCTCGGATAAAAAATCGTGAATCCACAATCACTGCAACGTGGAAGTAAAAGAACATTTTGTGCGGCGGCATCCCAAAACTGTTTGCTTTCTTGATTAATTGGAAATTCCCATACTGGAAGAAATGTCATACCTCTTCCCTCCCTAACAATAAAGTTGCACTGCCCATGCGAAGCGCAAGACTCCCGCCTGTTCCATGTGCCAAAGCAACTCCACAATTCTCTACTTGAACCTTTGGGTGAGCTTCCCCGCGTAATTGTCTGACCGCCTCAATTACTTTCGTCATACCGCCTCTGTTGCCGGGATGATTATTACAGAGCCCCCCGCCGTCTGTATTAAAAGGCAATCTTCCAGTTTTAGCGCATAATGCCCCTTCACTTACGAAACGACCGCCGTGGCCTTTCGGACAGAAACCTAAATCTTCCAAAGATATTAGGACCGTAATCGTAAAACTGTCGTAAATTGATACGTAATCGACGTCTTTCGGATCTAGTGATGCTTCTTCAAAAGCTGCTTTTCCTGTTTTAACGGCGCCTGTATAAGTCAAATCTATTCGACCGGCATCGCTATGTTTGATTGCAGTTCCACTCCCTAAAACCTTCACTGTTTCTCGGTTAAGGGAGCGTGCGACCTCCGTGCTGACTACTACAAGAGCACCCCCTCCATCTGTTATGACACAACAATCCAAGCGGTGAAGAGGATCAGAAATTAATGGCGACTCTAACACTTCCTCTATAGTGACAACGTCTCGAAGAAAGGCCTCTGGATTGTGTTGCGCGTGATTTGATGCTGCGACTTTTATTTCCGCAAGCTGCTCGCTTGTCGTACCAAATTCGTACATATGCCTTTTGGCTGCAAGAGCGTATCCTGCGGGTACTGCAAGGCCAAAGAGACTCTCGAAGGATTGTTCTGGTGCACCGGAAACGTTTGCACTTCCACCAGGACTAGCACCTCCCGTTCTAGGATTGCCTGCGAGTGTAATCAAGGCAACATGTATATGACCTGCTGCAATCGCCTGCGCCGCGTGTTGAACGTGGACAAGATAAGAAGACCCTCCCGTTTCGGTATCGTCAATATTGATGCAATCCAGCCCGAGATAATCTGCCATCGAGAGCGCTCCAAAGCCCGGAGCATCTCCAGCTGAATAGTACGCATCCACATCTCCAAATGTCAGACCTGCATCTTTTAGTGCACCTTCGGCTACTTCTGCATGAATTTGAGCGAGGGTTAAATTTGGAAGTTCTCTCCCTGGATGTTCAAAAATACCCGCGATGTGAGCGATTCCTCGAATGGTCATATTCTGTCCTTTTCTACTTATCGCTATAAACAGGTTGCCGTTTTTCAGCAAAAGCCGCGAGTCCTTCTTTGGCATCTGCAGTATTTATGCATAGCAACTGATTTCGGTTTTCTATAGCGATGGCCGCCTCCAGGCTCGGAGAGTCAATTGCAAGGTTTATACCTTCTTTCGTAAGACGAAGCCCCATTGGGGATGTAGCAAGCATTTCTTCAATATATGAACAGGCAACGTCATTAAGTTTCGAATCAGGCACAACTTCTGAAACTAGGCCGACCTGAAGACAACGTCTTGCATCGATAAATTTTCCAGTCAAAAGAAGTTCTGAAGATATCGAAGTACCTACGAGACGGGGCAGGAAATAGCTAGCGCCCATATCGCAGGCCGAGAGTCCTACTTTTATATAGGCAGCATTCATTCTTGCAGATTCACCGGCAATCCTGATATCAGATGCCAATGCAAAAGAAAATCCTCCGCCACAGGCTGCGCCCTGAATCAATGAAATAATTGGCTGAGGACACCGACGCATCATGACATAAACGTCTGACAGGTAGGACTGAAAACCCATCCCTCCATTGAAAGGTTGATCAGAAGTCTCGCGAAATGCCTTGACGTCTAGCCCTGCACAAAAAGCTCGTCCCGAGCCCCTCATAACGACAATACGCACTTCTCTTTGATTAACTAAGCCGCCGAAATAATCCCTAAGTTCCGTAACCATCTGTGTGTTTATAGAGTTCAGAATATCGGGCCTATTAAGGGTAAGCCAATCCACTTTTCCCTTACGCTCTACAATTAGAGTTTCATATTTTATCGACATCCTGGCTACTCCTCAGTTGATATTCAATGAACAGAACTTGGGGGCGAAGAAAACACAGGCGCGAGTGGCCCAGCGTGATGATGGCAAAATACCCAACTTCCATTCTCTTCTACCAATATATTCGTCGCAGCCAGAGCTCCTTCGCTGGCGCGTTCGATACAGGTTACGATTGCAAACTCGCCAATCAGCTCTACTTTTTCATCAGTGCAACGTATTTTTGGTGGGTTTAGAAGAATCTGCTCCCAGCTTTTCATAACATTTACGCGCCCGGCTATTGCTGGCCCCCATGGGTGGATTACGAGTACTGGATTTTCTCTCGCCCAAACAGATTCCATACTGCTGTAATCGCCACTTATAAAAGATGTATAAAAGTCACTGTGTGCCTTCAGAATTGCTTTTGATTTATTCGGCATAGACTCTCACAAGACAGCCCTAACCTAACGCATCGGTCAATTGACCTAGACCAAATGAGGCAAATCGGATCATATTATCGAAGCGGTTATCTTCCCCCGTCTCTAGAGTAAATGTACGTTCGACACCTGGTCCTAGAATGGCAAAACACGCGTGTCCAGGGGCATCGCCATATCGGTTTCCCGTCGGTCCGGTGGCTCCAGATTCGGCAAGAATCCAATCAGTAGATAGTTTCTCCTTTAATCCATGCGCAAGGATTGCAATATAAGGCTCGCTACTGGGACGTACTCCTTCGAGCACAGAATCATTAATTTCAAGAAGATCACGCCGTGCTTCGTGGGTGTAGACAATAGTACTGCCACGAAAGAAATAAGATGCTCCGGCAACGGCAAGCAGAGAGGTAGAAATCAATCCTCCCGCTGAAGATTCCATAACTGAAATATTTTCATTTTTTTCTCTCAATTTCCTAGCGATTTCTTGCCCTAAACCTAAAAGGGATTCCAGTTTGGGTTCATTAAATTCTGACATTTTAACGTTCTCTCCATTATTTTGTTCACGTCGTTACTTGCGGCGGCGAGCTAACAATCAAATCTCAAGACTATAGAAGTCGTTCGCTGTTTCAAAGAAAAGAGATCGTTTCTCGTCTTCTGAAGCACCTTCTATCATACGCTGAAAAGCATTCCACAAAACGGTATAAGAACAACCTCGTTTATCAACTGGGAAGTTACTCTCAAACATGCACCGTTTCACTCCAAAATGCTCAATACAAAACAACACATCTTCTTTCCAAGCATCAGCTAAGTCTTGAGAGCTCGGCGCCTGAGGCAATTTATGCCATCCAGATCCGTAGATTGACATACCAATGCCACCAAGTTTTACAAATACATTTGGATTGAGCGCAAGTTCTTTAATTTGTGGTCTCCATACATTGCGAACTTCATCGCGTTTATTCTTGTAAGGACCAATTCCAAGAGGCCCTCCCAGATGATCTAGCAGCATAAAAACATTAGGATTGGCACTGGCTAATGAAGAAAGATCAGAAATCTGTGGGTGGTAGAGCCATGCATCGAAGGTTAGATTGAGCTTTCTTAATATTCGAATCCCTGCTAGGAACGAAGATCTGGAAAACAAATCGGCTGTTGGATTCGTGTGGGCATTATGTATAGATGCATCTTCGTGCCACGCCGAAGCATGACGAATACCTTTAAACCGTCCTTCACCTGCCGATATATGAGCTTCTAAAACTTCTTGAACTTTTTCACCCAACGTGAGATCGGCAAATCCGACAATGCCTGCGATAGTTGCCCCGCTCATACTTTCGCTTTGTCGAGCGAGCTCCGCGACAAACTCAGTTTCGCCAACAGAACGCATCGACTCGGGGCCTTCAGATCGATATTCAGAGCCGCACTCAACAAAAACTGTTTTTGTAATATTGTGGGCCGACCCAGTGTCTTCGTGTAAATCGTCTAAAAGATATTGACTCGTCGGGTGATTCCATAAATGATGATGTGGATCGCAGATTGGCATGTCAGCATCTAGCGCTGGCTCTTTTGTGGAACTTAGCCAACCTGCTTGGTTTTTGTTTGAATTCACTATTACGTCCTTTATTACAATCTGGACAAAAGATATTTCGTATATCGCTAAGTCGTTTTTCCAGAATTAAGACCTATTATTCTTCCTACTTCACTTGGCCGCTCAAGTCGAGAGTGAACTTCTAATACCTTAGAAAACTTTTTTAGTGTGCTTTCTTCTATCGGGGTAGACCGGCGCGTCGCTCGACTTACATGAAGCGACATACATTCCATCGTTGCAGCAAGATACCGCTCTTTTTGATGATACATTCGATGAAAATAATGAATCCTTTTCTCATCATAACCTAACATTTGCGTTGAAAACGCGAGTTCGTCGCCCTCTCTTACTTCTTTTTGATAAGTTATGTGCCCTTCTAATGCGAAGGTAGTCACGTTTTGCTTCTCTCGATATTGAGGATCTAAACCAATCCAATGCAAAAAAGCATCTGTCGCGAAATCAAAGGCTAGAACGTAAAAGCCAACGTTCATATGACCATTATGATCTATCCAATCTGGCCGGACTACATCATGATGATTTTCAAAAGGAGCATCTACTTTCATTTTGCTATTTGATTCCCAACAGAAACTGGAAGCTTTCGAAACCCTTGAATGAAATTCCCATCAACTCTTTCTACGGGGCCAATAATTTCATAATTTGGCATCAATTTAAAACATTCTGAAAGTACCTTTGCAATCTCTAGCCTGGCTAGATGTGCACCCAAGCAAAAGTGAGTGCCAAATCCAAATGCCATGTGCTCATTAGGATCCCGTGAAATATCAAAAGAATGAGGATTTTCAAATACTTCAGGGTCACGATTAGCGGAAGGTAACCAGAACACTACCTTGTCGCCTTTTGCTATTTTGGCACCCGCTAAAACAGTATCTTTTGTTGCTGTTCGACGTAAATGCATGACAGGACTCACGTATCGAAGCGTTTCCTCTACGGCACTTGGCAACAATCGATTATCCGAAGTCAGAAGGGCTTGCTGATCTTTATGATCATCGAATGCTAACAGGGATCCGCAAAGAGCGTTCCTACTGGTTTCATTTCCTGCAATTAAAAGAAGCAACCAAAATCCTACGACTTGGTCGGGCGTCATTTGTGTTCCATCAATTTCACTATGTGCAATCGCGGATATTAAGTCGTCGTTAGGGTTTTTCAATTTCAGCTCATAAAGGTGTCTTCCGTAATCGCGCAACGAATCATAGGCAACCTTATAATCTTGAGAAGTTACATTTAAACTTGGATCGGATGCATGAACAATAGTGTCGCTCCACTTTCTGAATTGATTTCGATCCTCGAGCTCAACACCTAGTAGTTCTGCAATCACAATTAAGGGAACGGGAGCGGCAATTTCTTCTACGAAATCGAAAGTCGTTTTTTCAATAGCGGACTTTATTGAGTCCCTTGCTATAGCTTCAACTTTCGCTTCCAGCTTTTGGATTATACGAGGAATAAACCGCTTACTTACTGTTCGACGCATTAAAGTGTGATTTGGTGGATCCATAAGCAACATAGTCTCTCGTTCAGCCTCAAGATACTCCTGGCCATAAGTTTCCATGCGAATCCCACCTTCGTAAGACGAGAACAAGTTTGGATTTGAGGCGACTTCTCTCATAGTTTTATATTTGGTTATTGACCAAAATCCGTCGCCAGCCCTCATCCCACGTCTAGGAGTCGCATCTATCCAACGAACAGGGTTTTCTTTTCTATCTCGATCAAAACCAGCATGTGGAGGCCCGTTTTTGAAGGCGTCAGGATGTGAAAGATCAACGATGGCTTCTGGCATTTTAAATTCTCCAGCTTGGAAAAGAGAGGTTTCTTTCTTCACCGGTTTTATATCGGCAATATCTAAAACTTCTCGACAACGTAGCTTCGTTCTCTGTCCATAATTTGGAGGACTAAGATTTCAGCGGTTAAAATAATGCAGTACACAGTGTAAGCTCATAACCTATGAACTGCACGAAATTCCTGCGCTCTCTAGCAACCGTTCTGATTCTATGCTGGGCCTCAATAGCTCAATCTGTTTCGATTGATGATGAACGGCTAGAAAATTTGGCAAATGAACCCACACAATGGATTACATTTGGACGAGACCTTTCCCAGCAACGGTTTTCCCCGCTGTCTCAAATTAACAAACATACGATCGCTCGATTATCGCCTACATGGATTTTCCAGACTGGTGAAAAAGCTTTTTATCAGATTAATCCTATTGTCGCTGAAGGAAGGCTGTATACGAGTCTACCTAGTGGAGGAGTAACTGCTTTAAATGGGGCTAATGGCGAAGTCATATGGAGTTATCGTCATAAGGCGAAGTCGGCTTCGGCCTGCTGCAAAGACTCGAACTTTGGAGTTTCTCTAGCTTACGGAATGGTTTACTCAACTACGCCTGAAGGTAATCTGTTAGCGCTAGATTCAAAGAATGGAGATTTAATATGGAGCTCACCACTTGTAGATTATAAGCAATCCGTCACTGCTCTTGATCCAACCATAGAAAGCGAGACCTCTCACACTCTCAACATGGTCTCTAATATCTCAATCTCGATGGCACCATTGGTTTATCAAGGAAGAATTTACGTTGGAGTAACTGGTAAGTCTGATCATAAAATTACCGATACTCCTATCGAAGTTTTCCCAACCACTAGAAGATTGATTAACGGCTTTCTAGTAGCGTTCAATGCACATACCGGAAGACGTTTATGGACTTGGAATAGTAATGAGATTGTAAACACAGGTGTCGCTAACGGGCGTTTAGAGACACAAACACCAGGCAAAACATTAGAGAAACCCACGTTATCTCAAAGTGGAAGCCACGATTCTAAGATCGGAGGTGGCTGGATCGCAACAACTCCTAGTATCGATCCAAGTTCTGACACCATCTTTTTCGGTACTGGAAAGGATTTCTACGATCCTACAGAGGAAGATTTACCTGATAGACGCTCATTTACAAATTCCCTTGTTGCTCTCGATTCGACAACGGGAGATTTACGATGGCATTTTAAAGAAGTGGACAGAAATTTATGGGGTTACGACGTTTCGAGTCCGCCTTTGTTATTTGACTGGGTTTCAACTTCCCGAACAATCAAAAAAGCAGTTGCACAAGCCTCAAATACGGGATGGATTTACATTCTCGATCGAAATGACGGCACACTTTTAGCACGATCTCAACCTTTTGTGCCGCAAGAAAATTTGTTTATGGAGCCAAAATCAAAAGCGGTGCAAATAAGTCCGGGGAGCGCGGGAGCGGTTTCTTGGTCACCGCTTTCTTTCGATCCTCGGACCGGGGACATTTTCGTTACTGCGACGCACCTACCGGAAATTTACATCAGGGAGTCGAGAACTACGCCACATAATCAAACTACATTAACCGCAACCCGAGTTTTAAACGAGGCTGCGGGGCGCATAGCTTCAATAGACTCAAGCGACGGTCGAATTCGGTGGCTAGTTAGAACAGAGCAGCCAATTATTGGGGGTAGCCTGGCAACTTCTGGAGATTTGGTCTTTGTGGGGCATGCTGATGGTTATTTAACTGCCTACGATTCTTCAAACGGAAAACAGTTATGGTCTTTTTTGTGCGGTGCCGGAGTAAATGCCCCGCCGATAAGTTTTTCTATCAATGGAGAACAATTCATTGCAGTTGCGGCAGGCGGAGACAGAAAACTCCACGAGTACTCGGGTAATTCTCTTATAGCTTTCAAACTTACCGAAACTCCATTTGCACAACCTGGGATGGACGGGGAATATAGGTAGTGTCTAATTTCCTGGATCGAAAACAACTCCCCATGGTCGACTACCGACTTTTATTTTCTTAAGTACTTTCCTGGAATTTACATCAATAACTGATACCTCATCGTCCAGACCATCCGCGGTGAATGCAAAATTCTCATCGGTTGTAGAACTGATTCCCCAGACTCTCTTTCCTACACCAATCGTACCAAGGCGTTCTAAGGTTTCTGCGTTCAATATAACTACCGTGTTGCCTCGGCCAGTAGTTACTAAGAGCTCGTTACGTTTCGGAAGTAACACAATTCCTTTAGGTTTTGTTTCTACTTCTTCTAAACGAACTTTTGCGATCTCAATTAGGTCTACCATATCGAACTTTGTGATTTCACGGCCTATTTCGGAAGTAACGTACGCGACCGAACCGTCGGGGCTAAACGTTGCCTCTCTCGGCCGTGGTCCCACAAGGAACGTTTTGATTTCTTCATGTTCCGGGATTGAGAGTACATGAACCGTATTTGTCGCTTCAGCCGTAACAAGGGCCAATGACCCTGTTGGCGAGACGGCTACACCTTCGGGTTCTATTCCGACTGGAATTACTGCAATTTGTTTTCCTGAAACGGGATCTAATACCGTTGCTGTGCCTTCATCTTCATTCGAGAGATAGATATGGCCGTTTTTTGGATTTACGGCAAACATTTCGGGATCTGAGCCAGAATCTAGAACTCGTGATACTTCGAGAGTCTTGGTATCTACTACAGAAATCGCATCATCTTCACCTAGAGCTACGTAGAGTTCTTCCCGATTAGGAGAAAGACCGATCCCTCTTGGCCTTTGTCCTACATTAATGGTCGCAACTACCTCGAGCGTTCTAAAATTAATAACAGAGACAGTATTGTCGCCCTCATTACTTACCCATATTCGGGCTTCTGTAGACTCTGATGAGGATGTGCAGCCCCCTAAGGCTAACCCTAGAAAAATAGAAAATATAAATAGTTTCACGAAATCACTTCCTCAACACGAATTATCGGTTCACACATTTTAGGGCAGAAAGATTATCCAACTTTTTTATAGTCTCCTTGCCCCGAGGAATTTCCGACAGAACCTTACCTAAAAGGACAGGGAATAGGACCTGACGTAGTTGGCCAGTTTCAGTAAACGAAAGTGCGACGCCCTTTTGACCATCAAAAGATACGGAATCTAGGAAGAATTTTGCAAATGAATCGGGCCTTGGTTTGCTTCCTCGAATCCATGCTTCACCGAGGAGACGCGCCGCCGCCCAGCCCGACCAAGCCTGAGAGGTCATTTCAACGCCAAATCGATCTTTATAACGGCGATTCAAATCCCGAGCGGCATATTTAAAAAGGGTATGGTGCCATGCCAAAATCTCTACTTCTTTAGAATCTCCTGTATACCCCGAAACGACAAAAGCCGACATCGCACGCGCGAGCATTGTTTCACTGGGAGCACTGAAGAACTGCAAAGCGTGGCATCTTTCTCGTTCTTCGTCACTGGTGCTGTGTGCGTCCATAATCAAAACGTCCGATGGCAGGTCAATTGATGGGTTATCACCAAGAATCCAGAAGTTTATAGATCCCCTATCCTCAGGTTCACCTGGTTTAAGTAACAATTCTTTTTCGAAATATTTTCCTTGTCGATTTGACTCATCGATACCCAATTGAGCTCCGAGGAAAATATCGTTAGAACCTGTTTTGCCGGAAAACCCAATAACAAGCTGGACAGTCCAAGCCCGGACCGGAAGGAAAACTAAGAACACCATGAATGTGATTAGAAGTGTTATTAGCCTGGAAGTGCTGATAAGCGTTTCTGAGGCTGCGTCGGCGCGAGCGTGTACTTTTCGAACCGTGTAGCGTTCTCCCAAGAAGGCCATTTCAGATAAGAGCTTTAATTAAAAAAGTGGCTCTTCGTCTGGAGCGTACGCCGAGATTTCGCAGCTAAGGTTGATAACCTTGATTGCAGGAGTCTCGTAGTTCTGATCTTCAGCTTTTTGGTCGTTAATCTTGTCTCTCATGGCACAAATACTACCACTAAGAAATTCTCCTTACCAGAGAAATCACCACATTCCCCATGGGGATTAAAAATCAAGCTGCGCTCTCTAGAGACAGATTTAAAGACTCTGCAGCTGGCATCGGCGCGACTTTCCAGCTCTTCAGTTCCGGGAGAACACCCGAAGCAAAACACCGCATGTTTCTCTCGGCCTCATCGTACGGCATTCCTGCATAGCTAAAGTGACACATAACACCATTCATACCGATGATTTCGTGAATATTCCTTAGCTTATCCAGCACCTGTTGAGGGGTGCCAAAGGGCATCAGCTTCACAAAGTCCTCGGCAGCGTTCTCCTTGCCGTGCTTTTCAATGTAAGTTCCAACGTTAGAGTAGAACTCATAGCCCTTTGCCTTTCCAAAGTGCTCCGCTGTCATTTCATAGTGATTCATTGCTGTATGGTAATAATCGCCAATATATTTGTGAGCCATTTCTTCTGCTCTATCCGCGCTTTCATCTACAAAATAAAACCCACCACAAAGTGGAGGTGGTGCCTCGCAACCGTTTTCCTCTCTGAAAATCTTGTGATAAATCTGAAAGTCTTTTTCCACCACGTTCCAAGGCTTCTGTGGAATTATCAGTAAGCCGGCACCTAGGCCAGCCATAATCGGCATCGATTCTGGCGATACAGCTGCCGCATAAGTTCTTCCTCGAAAAGAGCGACTAGGAAATGGGCGGATGTCCCGTCTAGGCTGCTTGACTGTATCCCCTCCTTCAACGAAACCACGCTCGAGGCCCTCTAAAACCAGTTGCGCATATTCGACGAATCGCCCCCTGCCTTCATCCATATCTATTCTAAAGCCTTCGTATTCGACCCTACCGAGTCCACGACCGAGTCCTAGGATCATGCGACCCTCGCAAAGGTGATCTAAGAGAGAAATTTGCTCGGCGACACGCACCGGGTCATGCCAAGGCAGAACTATCACCATGGTTCCAAGTTGCAAACGGGGGCACCTGCCTGCCATAAAGGACAAGAACTGGACCACATCCGGGCACATCGTGTAATCGGTAAAATGATGCTCAACAGACCAAACCGAGTCGAAGTTCAGAGGATCGGCTAGCTGGGCGAGACGTAGCTCGTTCTTATAGACCTCGCTATCTGCGAGGACGCTACCTGGGTTTTGGAATAGAGGGGCATAACCAATTTGCATAAGATCTCCTTGCCAGAGCAAACTAAAGCGGACGTATTAATCGACGAATAATAGCAAGACACAAAAAATATGAAGAAAAAAACCAGTTCCTCTTCGTCTCAGCGGACTAACTTTTCCCCTGATTTAACGACAAATGCCTTCTACTTAGGGCTATATAGCGCTCGCAAACGGACTCGAAATTTTCAAGCTCTTCGGGTCGCAAATCTCGAAGGTATTTAGCTGGGCTCCCTCCCCACAACTGACCCTCAGGAACAACTTTGTCAGGCGGAAGTAGCGCTCCAGCTGCCAACATCGCGTGCGAGGAAACTATAGAACGATCCATGCAAATCGCACCCATTCCCACGAAAGACCAATTTTCCAAACGGCAAGCGTGAAGTACACAACCATGGCCTACAGTAACATCGTTACCGAGAAAAGTACCCGGACCACCGGTCGCAGAATGTATGGTCGTACGATCTTGTATATTGGATCGTTCTCCTACGTAAATTTCTTCGACATCCCCTCTCAGAACACAACCAAACCAGACACTAGATTGTGAAGACAGAGTAACCGCCCCTAGAATGTCGGCACTTGGAGCGACAAAGGCATCCGTAGCGATACTCGGGGTCTTTAATAAATGTGGGAATCGTTCATTCATAAGGAACGGTTATCTTATTTTAAGTTCAAAATTGCAACTTCTAAGTCAATTATTCGACTTGCACTCTCCACCGTAGCGGTCACTCCAAACCGGCTAAGATAAATTACCTAGCGTTTCTTTAAGTATTGGACGACTATCGGCTTAAGGACAACAATGGCAAAAACTGCTTCAAAAAGAGAACTCGATAATTACTATCGTGACCACTGGGTCGAAATCGATTCGGAACGCCTGCGAAGGTACGACGAAATGTTCCGTGTGCCTCCCGAACGAGTAGACGCACTTTTAAAACCACTATCTCTTTCGAAAGGTCATAGAGTCCTCGATTTCGGCTGCGGCCCAGGTTTCGTTGCCACCGAAATTGCACGAAAAGTCGGACCGAACGGAACAGTACACGCCGTTGACGTGAATCGCGAATTTGTAGCCAAAGCTCAGGTCATATCTGAAGCCGCGGGGATTTCAGAAAGACTTACGGCACATCACATTGAGGATGAAACTCTTCCAATTGGAACCGGAACGCTCGATCGAGCCTTTGCGAAAAACGTCCTCGAATATGTTCCCGAAGTATTAAATACTCTTAAAGAAATCAGAAGAACACTCGTTCCAGGAGGCTTACTCGCAGCCGTAGACAGTGACTGGGGGTTCGTAGTAGTGGAACCTTTTTCACCTGACGAAACAAGAGAACTCTTTGAGGCTGCACAGCCTGCCTTTCGTGAGCCTTATATCGGCCGACGTCTGGCCAGTCTTTTTCGGCAGGCGGAGTACTCGGAGATAGAAGTGAGAGTAAACCCAGTTGTTGACCGAAAGGGGCACTTGCAAGGAGTAGTCCACAATATGTTGGCCTACGCCCTGCAGTTCAATCGGTTAGAAAAACGCCAAGTCGATATCTATAAGGAAAGGCTTCAAGGGGCAATCGAAGATGGCGACTACATGTTTATCCTTCCTCAATTCGTCGTTAGAGGTGTCAAGGGGTGACTCCCTTTTGATCATTTTTTAACACCCATTTTAATCTTATCCTCACCGGCCCAACCTTCTGAAAGAGGAACCATAAAAAACGGTATAAGTGCCATCTTTTTGAATTTCCAATGGCCATCCTCTTTTACATATTCATCATCAAAACGCGCGGACACTAGATAGCTTTCTCCATTGTAAACTGGAGTCGCCAAGAGATAACTCGTTCCGGTTCCGCGGTCACCATCAATTTGGATAGAGTGATTATGTATGAATTGTTTGACGAACGGTATCAAATCAGAAAGGGCGTGCTGATAAAACTTATCCAGTTGCTCCGCACCACTCGCAGTTCCAAGATGCGCAAAGTCAATACCGCCATTTTTTGCAAACAATCGCTTTATAGATTCTGGCTGTTTTTCATTTACTGCAATGTGGTAGCTAAATCTCAGCTCTTGAATTTCGTTACGATCCTTAAGATCTCGCACTTCAGCTTCAAGGGTTTCCAGGCGTTTTTCCAATTTTTCCGTCACTAATCTCTCCTTAACCTCCGTTTTGCAAGAGGTACGAATCAAATCAATTGTGCTACGTGAAAAATCAAGGATCAAGACTGTATTAGCCTCTTCTCACTTAAAGTTGAATGGTTTCGTCAAATCTACCCATACTGATCCATCACGCACATACGAATTGAAACAAGGAATTGGAAACCCATCAGCATTTTTAATGGAAAATCCAGATCGCACATCGAACTTGTGTCCGTGGGCGGGACATTCGATCACGTAACCTTTAAAACAACCACCGGACAATTTGGAGCCTGCGTGGGGACACTGATTTTCTAAAGCGTACAATTCATCATTTTTCCTGCAGAGCAAGATTGATATCACCCCAACAGTCTTAGCAATGCAGGTATTTTCTGACAATTCCGACCATTTAGCGACCTCTACGAAACCCACGAGCGCCTCTCCTTAAGGACCAGTAAGGTTATACCGGATTATGGATAAGATTTGGGAGATCGATCAATGACTAAGAAGATTGTAATGGTAACCGGGGTTAGCTCCGGCTTCGGCTTTCGAACCTGCCAAAAACTCGTTGAAGCGGGCCACCATGTCGTGGGAACGATGCGCAACCTTCGCGACAAAAATGCCAGAAACGCAGAAAGATTGGAATCCAGCGTTGACTCCGCTTCTGGGAAGCTCTTCCTGGTTGAAATGGATGTTACAGACGACCAATCAGTAGCTAAAGGCACTAAAGAGGCAGTAAGTAGCGCTGGTGAAATAGAAGTCTTGGTGAACAATGCAGGTATTGGACTGTTGGGAGTATGTGAAGGCTTTACTGGAGAACAAGTAAGACGAATCATGGATACTAACGTCGCCGGTTCTCACCGAGTGACTAGGGCTGTTTTGCCCGCCATGAGAAATCGCAAGAACGGACTAATAATCTATACAGGAAGTATCATGGGAAGAATCGTAGTACCTTTTTCTGCACCCTATACCGCTTCCAAATTCGCAATCGAGGGCATGGCGGAAGGTCTCGCCTACGAATTGAAGGGATCAGGAGTCGACGTTGCGATCCTTCAACCCGGCGGATTTCCAACCGAGATCTTAGATAAATCAGAAGGACCAGCAGATTCCTCCGCTCTTGATCAATGTAAAGAACTATGCGAGAGAAACGATGATCTTTGGAAAATGTGGTTTGGAATGTTGGAAGAGGCTTCTCCCGACATCGATCTTATTGCGAATGCAGTCCAGGATCTGATACTTGCTGACCCTCAAGATCGCCCTCTACGAAAAATTGTAGACCCAGTTACGGGAGGAGAACCCGCAAAAATCCTCAATGCCGCAGCTTCCAAAGTACAGAGAGAACTACTCGATGGAATTGGGTATGGCGACATGTTTCGTGAATAGTTCTCTTTAAATAGTCCGTAGTTTTTAAAGATGAAAATAAATTTCACGATGCCAATAAGGATTGGTCTGTTAGGAGAATGTTTTGACAAAAATAGCAATTGTTTATTTTAGTGGTTTTAAAGGTGCAACTGAGAAACTTGCTGAGTCAATAGCGGCAGGCGCGAAGAGCGTAGAAGGTACGGTTGTAAAAATGATTAGAACCGAAGAAGTTGATAGCTACTGGCAAGACTTAGCAGAGGCCGATGCTATAATCTTTGGCACACCTACTTACATTGGTTCGATCGCTGCCAAGTTCAAGGAATTCATCGAGAAGCTGGCTGGGGAAATCTGGTTAGAGCGATTGTGGATGAACAAAATCGCAGGAGGATTCACCGTCTCCGCAGGTAGGAGTGGCGACAAGCTCAGCTGTTTACAGCAGCTAGTGATTTTTGCGAGCCAAATGGGAATGATCTGGGTTCCAATGAGAATTACAGGCGGTCATTATTCTAGCCAGGGCAGTGAAGCAGACCTTAACCGAATGGCAGGGTACCTAGGTGTCATGGCACAAGCGAACATAGATGAAGATACAAGTCTGGCTCCGCCCGCTAGCGACTTAGCAACAGCGAAATTGCATGGTAATCACATAGCTAATGTCGCACGTCAATTTGCAATCGGACGAAAAGAATCACCCGCTGAATACGACAAGGGTGTAACGAATTCCTCAACTAACAAAATTCCTGCAACCCTTCCCGAGCTACTAAGCGATTAGCGAAGGTTTGAGTGAGGAGATCAGAACCACACGGGTTTAAATATAGGCCTAGAATACTGCCACACACAATTTGAAACTTTCGATCTACTCAAGACAGTTCTTGATGAACCAGTTTGCAATGTCGCCACCTTTTGCAATCCAAACTTCATTACGTTTCGATATGTGCTCGAGCGCCTTTGCCAGATACTTAGCCCGGAATGGATGACCGATTAAAAAAGGGTGAAGGCAGATAGACATTACTCGCCCAGTATTAGCGCCATCTTCATAAAGGACGTCGAACTGATCTGTAATCATTTGGCAGAATTCTTCTGGCGTCATCCCGAATTCTAGGAATGCAGGGATATCGTTAATTTCGACAGAATACGGCATCGAAATAAGGCGTCCCTTCTGGACTCGCATAGCGTAAGGTTGTTCGTCGTTTACCCAATTACAGAGATATTCGATCCCATTTTTAGCCAAAATATCTGGCGTATTGTGGGTCTCGCTTAATGCAGGACTCAACCAACCTTTTGGTGACGTACCTGTTGAAGAATGTATTTTAGTTATCACTTCTTGGATTAACTTATTCTCCTCTTCGTAAGTTTGATTGTTTAGTAAGACAGAATTTGTTGATCCATGAGCCATCCATTCCCATTCAAGCTCTCTTCCGGCTCGGATAATTTGTGGATAAAAGTCACAGACCTCGGAATTGAGAGCCACCGTTCCCTTTACACCGTACTTATTTAAGACATCCATCAGACGCCAAATACCTACGCGGACACCGTAGTCACGCCACGAATAATTCAATACATCTGGTTTCAGATTAGCTGTCATCGGCGTGATCGAGGTGGATGGTTGATCAAAATGAAAGTGTTCAATATTAGGAATAACCCAGACTGCTATCCTAGATCCGTTTGGGAACCTTAATGGCTTTCGATCGATTATGGGCGAAAATTCAAACCTACCATGTTCCATATCTCACTCCCTTACTTCAAATCAGCTCGGAAATTCTTTTGCATTTAATTGAATAAAAATATGGTAGGTTAGAAATATAATCGATGCATGGCGGAGTGGCATGACTGTAAAAGTTGACTTTGGAATGTTCGACTGGATAGACCGCGGATCAGGTTCAACGGCGGAACTCTACGAGTCCCGCCTAAAACTAATTGAACTTGCTGATCAGGCAGGATTTTACGGATATCACCTAGCTGAGCATCATTCAACGCCCCTAGGTATGGCACCTTCACCATCGGTATTTTTTGCAACCTTAGCTGAGCGTACTCGCCAAATCCGGTTCAGCCCAATGGCATATCTCCTACCGCTCTACCATCCATTACGTCTGGTTGAGGAAATCTGTATGCTCGATCACCTTTCTGGTGGGCGCGTAGAAGTCGGGATCAGCCGCGGTGTGTCACCCTATGAAATCCAATCCTTTAACGTTTCCCCAGAAAAGACTCGTGAAATTTTCGACGAAACATTAGAAATCTACTGCAAAGCAATGTGCGAACCTGTCATAGAACACGTAGGCAAGCATTACCAATTTCACGACGTGCCAATGGAACTAGAACCGTTACAACGCCCGTATCCGCCTCTTTGGTATCCATCCTTTACAGAATCTGGTACAACATTTGCCGCAAAAAATGGCTTTAATTTCATGAGTATCGGCCCTCCCGCATTAATGGCTCAATTGATGGATCTTTACCGAGATGTAGCAAAAGAATATAAAGGCGATCGGATGCAGGGACATATTACGGAGCCGAAACTGGGCGCTCAAAGGCAGATCTTTTTAGCCAAAACTGATGAAGAGGCTCTTGCAATTGCCAAACCCGCTTATGCTGATTGGTATAATTCGATTACGAGGCTCTGGCACAGAAGGGGTAACCACACTTACGACGAATTTTTTGACTGGAATAAATGCTTAGAAGCAGAGACTGTTTTAATTGGTTCGGTAGAAAAGGTTCGGGATCAAATACATCAGGTAATCGAGATGAGTAATGTCAACTATTTTGTTGGATCGTTTGCATGGGGAACATTAAGTCCAGAAGACTCTCGTAAATCGCTCGAACTTTTCATCTCTGAAATAATGCCTTCAATGCAACGTTAAGTTTTATAAGTTATCGGTGACAAATATCACATAGTCCTCAATAAACTTCTTATTCTAATTTTGTATTGGTTTGAAAACTAACGCTCTATTTGTTTTGCAGGATGAGTGCTCGGAAGTTTAGTATTACCTTCATACGAAAACATTTCTCGCAAGGTAAGTTGTTGTTTAGGATACTCCGTCTTCATTCGCCCGCGCCGTTGTAACTCTGGAACTACCAAATCAACGAAATCTGCAAGCGAGCCCGGCTGATCAACTGGTATGAGATTAAAACCACTAACACCCCCTTCATCTACCCAACGTTCAAGCTCATCCGCAACCTGATCGGGCGTCCCGGTAATAACTGGGCTTATAGCAGCCAATTTCATGTAGTTGCACATATCACCGAAGTTCCATATCCGAGTAGGATCCATTTCCGCAAAAAAAGTCGAGAAGTATTGCATTTGCTCCGTGTCAAAAGCATCCATTGGATCCTCGGGTTTAAACCCCGAAAGATCGAGCCCTGTCCAACCTCCGAAAAGCGCAAGGAGCCCTTCAACCGAGGCGTAATCTTTATAGCGATCGATTTTTTGTTTTAATTCCTGTTCTGTTTCGGCTACCACGACACCTATACCGGTCATTATCTTTACTGTTCCGGGATCTCTTCCAGCAATGCTTTCATACTGTCGTACCTGGTTAGTCATTTCGGCTGCACGGTTAACATTTTGTATTATCGTGAATAGTGCTTCTGCATGTTTTGTTCCGAATTCAAGACCACGGGGCGATCCACCTGCTTGTACTAGGAATGGTGTGCGCTGCGCGGTTGGCGTGCACATGTGCGGCCCTTCAACTTGGTAGTGTTCACCTTTGTGGGAAATCTTGTGTACACGGTCAATATCGATTAGTGCATCATTTTTGAAGTCGCGTATGATCGCACCGTCATCCCAACTACGCTCCCACAACTTGTAACAAACATTCATGTATTCTTCCGCTTTCTCGTAGCGGGCATCGTGCTCGAGTAACTCTCCGAGGCCATTACGTTGTGCACTGCTTAAATATGAAGTAACAACGTTCCAACCCACCCGACCGTTTGTAAAATGATCAAGTGATGAAAATAATTTTGCCGTAAGAAACGGCTCAAAATAAGTTGTACTATAAGTTGCGATTAGTCCTAATTGTTTCGTTTCCCTGGCAAGAAGTGGAAAGAGAACCGTTGGCTCGTTGCCGGGAACTTGTACGCCATGCTTCAAGCCGGCGTCACTATTACCACCATAGATGTCGTAGGTTCCATGGACATCAGCAAAGAATAAGGACTCAAAAAATCCTCTTTCGGCCGTTCTTGCAAGATCGATCCAAAAATCGGGATCATTAAAGCCAGGCACAGAACGATCGCGTGGGTTTTTCCACTGTCCTTCTGATTGGGGCGTAGGGCAACACTGGGTAAAGGCATTCATGTAAATGTGTTGAGACATCTGGGCCCCTGACCTGCTATCTGGTCTTCAATTAAACGACTTGTAAACTAGGAAATGAGCGTATTTAATGCAATAAATAACTACTGATATAATAGGAATATTCACTAACCTCTCAAAAAGCCTGATTAGAGTTAAACTCAAGGATTCGACCTGTAGGTTTCCTATACCAAAACACTTCTGCTGATCGGCAACCCGGAGGTTTTCATGAAGGCGCCAGTTGATCTGCTTGGCTCAGATATGCAGGCAATTCGAAAGATTGCGGCGAGCGACAACGATACACCTATCTTAATGCTCAATTTAAACAAGTACATGCAAGGCGCAGGCTATCCCGATGGGAAGCTATATAGATCCTACATGCAAGCCCTACATCGGCTGATTGCGCAAGCCGAGGCTAAAATACTCTGGCAAGTACCAGTTTTGGGGCAGCCGATTGGAGAGCAGTGCTTAGACGAAATCCTTGCAGCCTGGTACCCCTCACACAAGGCTTTTCTTTCCATGACCAGTTTGCCAGGCTCGAAAGAAAATTTTCGACTAAGGGAACTCTGCATCGAGACTGCGGTAATACACCGGTGTGACGAAGGCGCCATAGTCAAATCTTAGTACCTTTCACCGAGCTTGATTCATTAAGAAAATATTCCACGCGACTAAAATTCCGCGTTAGTATTCGCAACCCAAAAGCCTTTAACCACTAGAAGACAAAAGGAGAGCAAATGATTGGTTACGTCACGCTTGGGACAACAGACTTGCAGCGGGCAGCCACTTTTTACGATGGAGTGCTGGAATCGCTAGGAGCCTCGAGGATAATGGAAAATGAACGAATGGTGATGTATGGAAATGGTCCGGGAAACCCCATGCTTGCTATCTGCACACCCTGGGATAAAAATGATCCTAGTGCAGGCAACGGAACAATGATCGCTCTTGCAGCTGGGACAAAAGAAAACGTCGAAGGAATGCACGCAAAGGCTCTTGAACTCGGCGGTAGTGATGAAGGCGCACCCGGGGCACGTACCGGAACATTCTATGGCGGTTACTTTCGAGACCTCGACGGTAATAAGCTCGTAGCGTTCGTAATGTAAAGATTTATTTAAATATCAATCGTTTTACGTATTTAGCTTCTCGAAGAAGGCGATGATCTCCTCCGAATGGAGGAGATCCGCATACTTCTGTTCCATATCGAAAAGATTGGCCTCATGCGGACCTATTGCTCTATCGCCAACACATGAACGAGCCACCACTGTTCTGAAATTATTACTCATCGAGTCCACGACAGAGGCTCGAACGCAGCCAGAAGTCGTGCAACCCGTAACAATTACCGTATCCACTCCCTTACCTACCAACCAAGGAGCTAAACCTGTAGAGAAGAATGCCGACGGTTGAGTTTTGCGCACGATAAATTCTCCCGACTTTGGCGCGAGACTATCCACAATTTGGCCTCCAGGAGCATTTTCTGTGAGGCTCGCCAAACCGCGGGCCTTGAGTCCAAACACTCCCACGTCGGAACTATCCTCGGCGTAAACACAACGAGTATAAACTATAGGAATTTCATTTTCGCGAGCAGAAGATAATACTTCTTTTGTATTCCTTATCGCCTCGTTAATATTGCCACCCCCGAAAGCGCTAGGGTCCGTAAAGTCATTCACAAAGTCCACTATTAAGAGTGCCGGCAATCTCCCAAGACCCGAGCTATTGCCAAAACCCTGATTGTCATAAATTTCCAACTCATTCATCGAAAGAGTCTCCTTCATAGAGCTTTTCGGCCACTCAACAAGAGTTATCGAAATAAGAACGCAATTCGGAGCCCTACACACTCGCTCTATAAAACAATAATACCTAGTTATTAATCTTCTAGTCGATTAATTTGGCTCAAGTCTAGTTTGGTTTTGATAGAGTTTGTGACCCCTAGATTCTGCGAGGACAAATGTGACTAGAGCAAATAACGGAAAGTACGTTGGCAAACGAATCCCCCGAAAGGAAGACCCTAAGTTTCTTAGAGGTCGCGGCCAGTATGTGGACGACCTTAAGCGCCCCGGAATGCTTCACTTGGCTTTTACGCGATCTACCGTAGCCCATGCAAACATCGAGTCGATTGACATCAAGGAGGCCGAAAAAACGCCTGGGGTCGTAGGTGTATACACAGCTTCTGACTTAGCCTCACTGGTTAAACCTATATTTACCAACATGGACAACCCAAACTATCAGGCCTGCGCGTGGCCAGTTCTGGCGGATGGAAAAGTGAACTTTTCAGGCGAGGCCGTTGCCGTCGTAGCAGCTCAAAATCGGTACCAAGCAGAAGACGGCGCTAACGCCGTCTTCTGGGATTTTGAAGAATTGCCCTGTCTAATCGAAGTCGAGGACTCGGTGTCTGAAAATGCCCCACAGATTCACCCTGAGGTACCCGGAAACCGTTTCCTGCACTTTAAACTTACTGATGGAGATATTTCTGAGGCCTTCGCAAAGGCCGATTGCACCTTAGATTTTACCCTCCGTTGCCATCGCGCTGCTCCGCTATATATGGAACCACGAGCGACAATTGCCGAATGGGGGACCGATGGAAGTCTCTCCGTATGGGCCTCCCTGCAAGCTCCTCACCTTTTTCGTAGCGGTCTTTCCCAATTTACTGGTGTACCGGAATCTAAAATTCGAGTCATTTCACCCGATGTGGGTGGAGGCTTCGGCGCAAAAATGGTGCTCTATCCCGAAGATCTGTGCGTCGTCGCCATAGCTAAAATCCTCGACCGACCTGTCAAGTGGACAAGCGATAGGTATGAGGATCTCCTCGTAGGCGTACACGGGAGGGACCAAGTCAACAGACTACAAGTTGCGGCATCAAAAAACGGCCAGATAATGGCGATCAAGGCCGATGTAAAATCGAACAACGGGGCGTACCCTCCCTGGCCTGTTACTGCCGGCATGGATGCTGGACAGGCTGCAGCCTACATGCCAGGTCCCTACAAAATTAACTGCTATGAAAGAGAGATCTCCGCCGTTGTAACTAACAAGGCTCCGCTGGGGCCATATCGAGGGATCGGGCGAGTTCAGGCTTGCATTTCGATGGAAAGGATAATGGATGAAGTCGCACGTAAGCTCGACATGGAACCCTTGGAAGTTCGAAGAAAAAATATTGTGCGCGAGTATCCCTACGAGAATATAAGTGGCTTTACATATGAGTGTGGAAGTTCCGCCGTATCCCTCGATAAAATTGAGGAACTCGTTGACATACCTGCTTTCCGTAAGGAGCAGAGGGAAATGCGGGAAAAGGGAGTTTATCGAGGGATCGGCTTTGCGGCGTCCGTTGAGCATGCAGCTTTTGGTCCCGAATTTGCTTCTACTCGCGGTATTGACGTTGTCCTTTCCAACGAGGCCGCCTTAGTAAGGGTGGAACCTGACGGAGGAGTAACAGTTCTCGTAGGCACTCATAGTCACGGTCAAGGACACGAAACGACCTTCGCACAGGTAGTTGCGGATGATTTCGGAATACCTATGGACCTAGTGACAATAAGATTTGGCGATACTGCCATGTCTCCTTACGGCATGGGTACATGGGGAAGTCGGAGCCTTATATATGCAACGGGTGCAATATCAAAGGCAATCTCCGATATAAAAAACAAAGCGATTGCCATTGCTTCAAAGAAATTCGAGGTCTCCCCTGACGACCTCGAATTTACTCATGGTGAGGTGAGAGTTCTAGGAATGTCAGACCGAACTCTGACACTCGCCGAAGCCGGACGAATCGCCCATCACCAGTCGCACTTAGTACCCGACAACGACGAACCAGGACTCGAATCACAGCGTAACTATCAGGCACCGGACCCTGGCACATTTGCTGACTCTCTCCATGCGGGAATAGTGGAAATTGACATCGAGACCGGATCCTTGAAAATCCTCCGTTACGTGGTTGTAGAAGACTGTGGGGCAATCGTAAATCCCTTGATTGCAGATGGGCAGGCGTTCGGAGCAGTAGTACAAGGACTAGGACAAGCTCTCTTGGAAGATGTTGTTTATAGCGATGATGGAACGCCCCAAAGTGTAACT
>DKAI01000034.1 GCA_002450755.1 Deltaproteobacteria bacterium UBA6930 | reverse complement strand
GTAAATCTCGATAGTTGCCATAGCTGTTGTTCTCTCCACAATTCGAAATGTTGGTCAGGCCTGAAGGTTCAAGCTAAATATGCGTGCGGCAAGTTAAAAGTCAATTAGGCCACAGATCAAATGTTTCCTTTCTAACTAGAACTTTGAGAAATCAACTAGGCGCTCAAACGAGCTAGACCACGAGTTTATCCACTTTTCCCTAACAATCTGACCTGGACTTTTACCCATTTCTAAAACACTACGAATAGGTTCCAAATAACTAGTCTCATCAGGATTTATATACTGTTCAACTCCCAGATTTCCTAGACCAGCAGCGGAGATCTCCAATAGGTCTTTTGCCAATTCTAGGACCGGTCTCCCCTCCACAGCGGCTTTAAGACCCAGGCGCGCAACCTGATCGAGTGCCACACGCCTTTCGTCAAAACTCCAGGACGAAACAAGATCCCAGGCGGCGTCCAAAGAATCTCTGTCATAAAGGATTCCCTTCCAGAGCGCCGGGAGTGCGCAAAGAAGCCCAGGCGGTACAGCATCTGCCCCCCGAACCTCAATAAAACGTTTCAAACGTACTTCGGGAAACAGCGTCGTAAGATGCAGCTCGAAATCCATTAAGGTTGCAGGAGATTCATCGGGCAGGCCGTCCAGAAGACTCCTGAAAGAAGCTCCATTCATTCGTCGATAGCTGCCCCCCGAAAACCTAAAAAACATGGGGACGTCGAGCGCCCATTCTACGTAGTCGCGGTATCCGAAATCATCCTCGAAGACGAAAGGCAAGAGACCGCAGCGATCCCGGTCGGTATTCTGCCAAATATCAACTCTCTTGGAAATAAATCCCGAGTCCTGACCTCCTGCAATACTGGAGTTCGCAAAAATGGCAGAAACAATAGGAGACACGGCGGTCGCGGTTCTCATCTTTTTGGCCATATCGTTTTCATCTGAGAAATCGAAATTGGCCTGTACCGTCGATGTTAAGTGCATCATTTCCAGAGGGAGGGTTCCTTTTTCAGGAAGGTACTCTCTCATTACGCCATAACGTTGCTTCGGCACCTTGGGGACTTCACGAATCGAATGGCAAGGATCAATCCCCAAAGAGAGCCAGACAATATCTCGCGCTTCAGATGGGCTCCGAATCACTTCGAGGTGCTGGTGGAACTCACTACAGGTCTCGTGGATCGTTCGCAAAGGAGCACCTGACAACTCAAGCTGTCCGCCTGGTTCCAAGGTGATACTCGCGCCATCCTTTTCTAAAGCTACAAGGATCTCGTCACCTTCGTAGGTTCTACTCCACCCGTCGGATTCTGAGATCTCCTCCAGTAAGCCACGAATCCCGTCGTCCCCTTCATAAGAAACCCGGCTTAGGTCCTTTCGATAAAGGCCAATTTTTTCATGCTCCGTTCCTACCTTCCAGAGCTCTCGCGATTTCTCTCCTGTTCGAATGTGATCGACGAGGTCGTCGATGCTCTCGATGACTGTCTCGGCACCACTTGGACTGCCACTCATGGTGTGGCCGCTTCTTCCAGAAAATTCTCTAAAAATAAAGGTAGTGCCAAAGAAAGTTCTTCAGCGGAATCAAATGGAAAAGTCTTACAAGGTCCTTCTGATTTTCCAGCCCTAAAGGGTCCTACCAAAGTGATTCCACCTCGACTTTTCACAGTAACGATCGCCGTGTATCTACCTCTCTTTATGTCAAACTGAATCGAACGAAGATGCTTCTCGTCGGTCCGAACAGGACTTTGCTCAACTCTGAGCTGCGGTACACCGGCCTTCTCGACCTCTCTGTTATACGCTATCAGGGCATCTGCGATATCTCCATGAATCTCGATCGCCCTACGTTGCGCCTCACCAAGAGAAACGGCGTGGACCAGCTCTCTTTTCGCCAGACGCTGCCCAAGCGAGACCAGCTTGAGGGTTAGATCTTTCTGTACTCTGTTATTTTTCCCCATAGACCTCACATCTTGACACAAAACGTTGCCGGAGACCCTCTGCGCCGGTCGAACCCAGTCACAAAACTTAGAGAGACCCGGCAGATTTAGCAGTTTTCAATTCGGATAATACTTGGTCTCTATGAAGGCCAAAGCTTTCAAGTTTGTCCTTAGAAATTGGTTTTCCTGAGGGAATCCTAATTTTATTAGGATCTACATACTTGCCGTCTTTTCTAAGGCGGTAATCAAGGTGGGGGCCTGTGGCCAAACCCGTAGATCCTACATAGCCCACCACCTCCTTTTGGCTAACCTTCGAGCCCACTCTCAAACCCTTTCTGTAGCGGGAAAGATGTCCGTAGTAAGAAATGTAACCGTTCGCGTGCCGGATCTTTACCAGCTTGCCGAAACCTCCGTTTCGACCCATGTATGTCAGGGTTCCGTCTGCGACAGCCCAAACGGGCGTGCCTGCAGGAGCGGCGTAATCGATTCCCCTGTGTGGGCGCCGAACTTTAAGAATTGGGTGAAGACGTGAAAGAGAATATGAGGAACTAATCCTTCTGTACTCTAAAGGGGCCTTTAAAAATTGGCGTTGCATTGCCGAGCCATCTGGTCGGTAGTAACCGCCACGCCCAGCCTCGCTTTCAAAATAAAGCGCTTGCAGGGCTTCTCCATTACCTCTGTAGCTAGCTGCAAGGATTTTCCCAGAACCTATATAAGTCTCTGGCCTCCCCTCCCGGAGGTTATAAAGACGTTCGTAGAGAATGGCAAATCTGTCGCCCATCCGGACAGACCGGGAGAAGTCCAAGTCCCAGGCAAATATCTCGGAGAAGTCGCTAGCTAGATTATGATCTCCCCCAACGTCTGAAAGTGAATCGTATAGGTTTTGACTGACCAAACCGGAAATCGTTGCGCGCCGTCTGTCAATCCTGGGAGTTAATCTTCTCGCTGTGACAATCTCCCCTTCAACTTCCAGCATATACTCTTCAAACGGGGACCTTACATAACGAAACCTCAGAATTCTCCCGTCTTCTCTAAGGTCCAAGTAGAACTTATCTCCGGGACGAGCCTGACGGAAATCAAAAAGAGGCCGCATTTGGGTGGTAATGTCGTGAATTAACCTGCTGGTGACACCTCGACGGTTTAAGACCAACCCTAATGTATCTCCAGAGCCCAAGGTGCCCTGAAGCGTCTCGAAGGCAACGGACTTGTCATCTTCTTCGGTTTCCGAAAGGGTTTGAATTTTCTCTTCTGAAGAATAAACGGGAGTCTTCATCTCGGGGTGTTGAGGGACAGCATCGGAGCTAACAGCTAAAGCTGGTTCCTGGATAACATCGCCTTCCCGGCTTTTCTGCGATTCATCTAAAAAAAGATAGCCCACTGAGATCGAGGCGAGGATAAACAGAAGAGCCGCGCTACGACTCACGCCCAATTCAAAATCAAGATTAAAGAGTTTCGCTCCGGCCTTGTAACAATCAACGATAGGGCCCCACGGAGCGATTAATCTTTCTCGAGTTCTTTTATTCCAAAAGTTCTTCAATGACCTATCTACCTATACTCCAATCAAGAGGTATAATGCTTAACAAGGAAGCCGGAGTCACCTCCTAGAGCGTACCGAGTCATTTCCCTACTGCGTGATGAAATTTCGTTATCCAATCAGAACAGAGTCCCCGGGGGGAAAATGTCCTAGGCGTTTGAATTATTATCGAATTCTCGTGACCAGAGTCATCGTTTTTCTTCTCTTTATCATCGCACCAAACGAATCTCTGGCACTTGACCCACTAACCCATTTTAAAAAACTTTGGCCTTTTTCAACTGAAAAGATACCCGATCCGATCTCTAGTTTGCCGGAAGCTGCGGCAAAGCTCCTATCTAGAAGTATTAGATTTAATACGACGAACCCACCAGGTGATGAGGCCCCCCTTGCGAGGTTTCTATCTAATTTTCTTTCGGAAAGAAACATTGAAACACGGGTAATAGAGACCCCCAAAGGTATCTCTCGCGCTGGAAGGGCAGCGGTCTGGGCACGAGTTCGAGGTACGGGTGACGCCGCACCATTAATATTGCTTTCCCATTTGGATGTCGTGCCCGCCGTAAAAAGCGATTGGATTGCGGACCCTTTCATCGGAATGGTGACTGGAGGGTACGTACTAGGACGAGGTGCAATCGACGCCAAGGGTCTCTCGGTAGTTCATGCACTAGTCCTTGCAAACCTTGCAGAAAGAGAAAGCCCCCTCCGCAGAGACATCATTTTTTTAGCCGTACCTGATGAGGAGACTGGTGGTCGTTTCGGAGCGGGGTTCATTACTGAACGCCACCGAGAAATCCTCGGTGGGGCAAAATTTTTACTCACCGAGGGTGGGGGAATTCGTCCAGGAAGTGGAACCGGTTCGGATCTTCAACCAGACGTTTGGGGTGTCTCTGTAACAGAAAAAACACCCTGTTGGCTTGAACTAAGCGTAGAGGGACAAGCGGGACATGGATCTACCGCAGGCCCTGACTCATCGGTGCCCGTACTAGTTTCTGGACTTTCAAAAGCTCTTGAAATCGAAACCAACATCCACGTAATCCCGGAAGTTGCACGAATGTTCCGATTAATGGCCGTCCTCGCCTCAGAGGAGGATAAGCCGGGTCTCTCTTCGCTTCAAAGATCACTAAATAGCGACCCACAATTTAAGAAACGGTTCCTAAGCTCTCGAGTAAGAAACTCTCTGGTAAGAGACACTCTCGCCGTTACTGTGCTTAAGGGAAGTGAGCGAACAAACGTAATGCCTGCTTCGGCTCAGGCTCACATTGACGCTCGGATACTACCTGGGGGTAGCTGCAAAGACTTCACCGAGAAAGTGCGCGAAGTTGTCAACGATCCTCGGATTCAAATACGCACTCTGCTCAGTTTTTCAAACCAGATCACTTCAACCGAAACACCTCTATATCGCGCTATAGAAGCCGCTGCATCGAACTCAGACCCTGAAGGTATTGTTATTCCGAGAGTAAGTAGTGGCTTTACTGATGCTCATTATTTTCGTGAAATTGGCATCGATTCCTATGGTTTTGCACCTCGCCGACTACCACCCTCAGAAACTCGCGGTGTCCACGGAATAAATGAGCGCATCTCTGTGAAGAACTTAGTAATGGGAGTGCACGCATATATCGACATTCTTGAAAGGCTGGATAAGCAAGAAATTTCAGAGTAGACCTATCAGGTAAGATCGCGAACTGATCTGTCGATCAACTCAAAAAGAGGCTCGATTTCTTCAAGTTCGAGACATGAGAATGCCACTCTGAGATCGTACTCTGCGGTCGCTATGAGACCTGTTTGATAACGGTCCAAGAGGTACCTCCTCACAGTTTCGGCAGAAACTCCTTTGATCTTTAAACACATGAAGTAGCCACTATTAAATGGATAAACCTCCCAACTATCAGAAAACCGAGAACTTCTCGCCGACAAATTTACTCGCTCGGCGCGTTCTCGAAGTATTTCTATCTTATCATCACGTTCTTTAATACTTTCCAGATCTGTCAGACAGCGTTCCACCAAAGTCTGCGATAAAAGTGGACTATTCGATACACCGCTCCGAATCGCACCGCGTAATTTTGCATCCAGAACGTCAATAACTTCCTCAGCAGAGTTTCGATCTCCGGGACCTAGAGTAAGAAAGCCACATCGTAGCCCCCAGGCAAAAAGCTCCTTTGTAGCTCCGTCTAACCGAATAGAAAAGAGATTCTGGTGACGCCCGACTAACTCTCCGAAAAGTGATTCTTTAGAAGACTCTCCTCCTAAGTGGTAAAAAAGTCCAAAGTAGGCATCATCGCAAATAACCACTAGCTTCGTACCAGAATCCGCAGTCGCTAGAAGGGAAGAAACGATCTCTCGGCTCTCCTCAACAGTAGGCATGTAGCCCGTAGGATT
The DNA here is from genome assembly GCA_002450755.1 of Deltaproteobacteria bacterium UBA6930. Classification (GTDB taxonomy): domain Bacteria; phylum Myxococcota_A; class UBA9160; order UBA9160; family UBA6930; genus UBA6930. Next base: position 673 of record DKAI01000034.1, on the reverse strand, counting down.
ATTCGGGAAATTTAAAATAATCACGAGCTTCGAATGAGCAGCAGCTTCGCGAGCCAGTGCTTCCTTAAAACCTGCAATATTGAAACATGACCCAGAAAAGAATGGAAAAGTTCCGATAGTTGCTCCATACCGGACCTCATACGTCAGACGGTAGTTTCCCCAAAGCTTATCGGGAAGCAAAATTCTATCGGATGGGCCTACAAATAAATCACCGACTAGCCCAAGCCCATGGGTGATCGCACTTGTGACAATTGGGAGACCCACGGCTTTTCCCTGCATATTTGAATTTTCTCGCCTTTGTTTTTCCGACCAAAGGGCCCTAAGGCTCTGGACTCCACCTGCGGGTGCATAAGGAAAAGTCTCGTCGGGCGAAAGACATTCGATGTACCGAGCCATCGTTGAAAGATGCATCGCCTGCGAGTCCTCTGTCGCGATACCTATAGTCGCGTTATAACGACTTGCCTTTTCGGTCGCCTCAGCAGACTGTGACAAAATCCCTTTTGGAAAATAGAGCCCCCGGCCCATGGGAGACAACATCTCGGCTACTTCAGGTGCCGCTGTTTCCAGTCGCTCGTTCAGTCCGCTTGCTAGAGGATTTAGCTTCAATTCGAGGGTACCTTAACCTTTCCCGAGACAGAAACTACAAACTGGGGATCCGTCCGTCCAACCTTCT
>DKAI01000114.1 GCA_002450755.1 Deltaproteobacteria bacterium UBA6930 | reverse complement strand
AAGCTGAACGCGAACTGATCCGAATGCCTAACCCCCTTCCTTTCCGGGTGGTTCGTCTAGAAGGTTTAAGATCGCTTCTAAAGAGTGGTCGCCATCTCCTGAAAGCTCCTTCGCAGCGAATTCCTGGATAGCGATTTCATGCGCTGTTACAGACCGGAGAAGATCTTTGTCTTCTGTCGGTGCTAAAGCTTCAAGTTTTTCAAAAAATCGGACATACTTTGGCAGCATTTCGTGGAAGCTGCGCATAAGTTCACCCCACTCTTTGGCAGCCATATTTTTCGCATCTCCAATGCCACGTTCGATATTTTCGGGTGACTCTCTTGTATCTCCGCCTAATTTCTGTACAAGTGGCAGCAATTTTCTTTTTGTTTCAGTTTCTAAACACTCGAGAACGCGCCATTTATACTTTTTCTCCGAATCTTTGGTCCTCTTAGCCAGTTCACGGAAAAGAACTTGGCCATATGATTCTCCCTGATAGGATTCACAAACTCTTCTAAGGTAGTCCGAGGGCATTTTTTATCACCGATCCTGCATTTCTTAATTCGATCTTAAAGAATTCTAGCGATCTGCGGTCATTCTTAATTCGACTCGAAGATGTTTATACTTCCATTCACCGTTAACCTTGACGTAATCATCGTCATAACGGAGTGCATACCATTCTTCTTTTCCGCTTTCCCTTTGAGTCCAAGGGCCCATTATGTACCAAGTGCCGGTAGCCGTATCTCCGTTGACCTCGATCAACGGATTCATCATGTTGTGCTGAGAGAAGTTGAACAGGTCTTTAAACTTTTGGAATAAAGCTTGGATTTCTGCATGGCCTTGAGCTTTTCCAAAATCAGGGCTCTCCCAAATGCCATCTTTAACGAAGACGGAAGCGATGGTGTCTGGATTATGATCGTCATCGCATATATGGCTGTACTTTACTTTTAACTGTTTTATAGACTCAATGTCTTCCAGTCGAGTAAGTCTTTCTTCAAGTGTCATAGTACGGCTCCTTTAGAACGGGGTTCTGTATACATTTTTTGTCAACTCGTTTCAGTCTATCGGATCGAGTTGGTTATGTTTGAAATTTCAACCGTTTCTGGTCTTGCTCGGATTATATAGGATAGAGTGACGGCACATCACAAAGGAGTCTAGAAATAATGGTCTGCACGGTCGTTTTAAATTTAAAGGCTCAGGCTAAGCATATAGATGATGTTAGAGAAAGACTAAAAATGCTTTTCCCGGTCACCAGAGCCTTTAGTGGATGCATCGATATATACGCCTCCCAGGATATGGATGAGCCCCAAAATTTTGCGGTAATCGAAACATGGGAGAGTCGAGAAGATTACAAATGCTATCTTGACTGGAGAGTAGAACGCGGGGATATTGGAATCATGGAAGAAATGCTTGAGGACGAAATCTATCTTCGTCTTTTTGACCGTATACCGGTCTAGAACTATTAATTATGTCAGAGCTTAGTCGAGGCGATCCTATTGAAAAGCAATTAAAACGTGCGCGGAGTGGATGGAAATTTCGCGGGCTAAAACGACCAGAATTTGCTGTCGTCCCTGAAGTTAATCAAGAATCGGTTTGGGACTATCCGCGTCCTCCGCGTATTGAACAAGATCCGAGTCTTCTAAAAATTTTTTCAAAAGAAAAAATCATTGCTAAATCGGTCAGCTCCCTTCGCGTTTTGGAGACAGCGAGCCCGCCTACTTACTATGTCCCTGAAAGCGATATTGATATGCAACAGTTGAAGCCTTGCGATGGGTATTCACTATGTGAATGGAAGGGTGAAGCTAGGTACTTTTCGCTTTTAGATGATCTTCTACCGATTGCTTGGTTCTATCCAAAGCCATTCGATGAATTTTCCTTACTGAAAGATCACGTATCGTTTTATCCCACTAGAGTTCGTTGCATTCTCAATGGTGAGCGTGTTAGACCTCAGCCCGGTGGTTTTTATGGAGGCTGGATAACCAAAAAGATTGTGGGGCCTTTTAAAGGGGACCTCTCGGTTTCCGATCCCAAGCAAGGCGTTCATAGGTGAAAAAAACCCCAATAGCCTGGGAGGCTTTGGGGCTTTTCCTTGTTGTTCGTCAGCCGACAGGTCCTTCTTAGGCAGGGTTCCCATCGTTGGCGAGCGCTTCGTGTACCTTGCCCACCATCTTGGCCGATGGCTTTAGGGTAAGATCGCCTTCTTCGTTCCATCCGGAGGGAATCCCCTCATCCTTTTTCGAGACGTAGAGGGCCGCCTTAAATTTGCGCATCAATTCGTCTATGTTCCTACCAACGTTTAGAAAATTAACCTCGGAAAACAAGAGTTTACCGTCTGGAGCAATAAGGTAAGTTCCTCGAAGTGCTAAGCCGGCATCTTCGATGTAAACACCGAAGCTCCGCGCTAGCTCACCTGTTTTATCCGAGCCCATCTTGAACTTTACGTCTCTGAGTTCTTTCTCAACCGTATGCCAAGCGAGATGGGTGAAGTGAGTGTCACAACTAACGGTTATGAGTTCTGCTCCCATCTTGCTAAATCGATCCTGCAACCCTGCCAGGGCTGCAAATTCGGTAGCTCAGACGAAAGTAAAGTCAGCAGGGTAGAAAAACAGGATAGTCCATTTCCCAGATGACTTTAGGTCAGACAAACTAATAGAACCAAAGTCGCCGGTCTCTGGCTCATAGGTATTTAGTGTGAAATCAGGTACTTCAGTACCTACTTGAATCGTTTCGGTCACGCCTTTTCTTCCTTGTCGCTCAAGACCTATTTAGGTCTTTGGCGTTCTGGGCCTCACAAGAAAAGGGTCCGGGCCTCTAGATAATCACAGTAGGATAGCTTCTGTAACGGTGCATGTCGTGGGGAACGCGGTATTTAGCTGATTTTAGTCTTCAGTAAGGTCACCAAGTCGCTTAAATTTCAGTATGCACTATGCCTCGTATCATGCCTCGAAATAGATGAGCCTACAGATACCAAGCGATACTTTTGGAAAACTAATGAGGAAATGTTTTGAGTTTCTAAAACTTCCTATCTTTGAAAGGTTCTTGCAAAAAGTAATCTAGTACGGTGTGAAAGTTCTGCGGACCAACCTCATTCATTCCGATGGTAAAACTGGAATTCGCTTCTGTATTCATGCCAAGCGGGATTTGCCGACCACCTCTGTAGTCTTCTTCTTTTGCAACGTATTTAAATCTTTCGATCGCTTCATCAATAGCATCTCTTGCCGGGCCTTTCTCGGGAAGGTCCTGATAAATATGGTTTTGAATCGTTATCGAACTGTCGGGAGACCTCCTAGGAAACACTTGAGATAGCATTCCTCCGGAGGACGAAAGTGAATTTCCCTAAGTTCTTGCAAAAGAATTCTTGGGGATGGGGCTTTTAGACAGATTTGTTTTTGCTCACCAAGCCCCGACTACCCCTTTCCCACAATTGAACAAATTAATAGCGAGAGCTCATATTTTTTACACCAACGGCCCAACCCGACTGTAAGTAGGAATTTTAGTGTTGTAAAATTAAAAGGCTAAGAGAATCGAACTCGGAGAACTTAATTATGAAATTATACGAACACCCGGATTCAGGGAATAGCCACAAGGTGCGACTGCTGTTTGCATTTTTAGACATTCCTTATGACTCAATCAAGGTTGATCTTTTCGAGCAAGAGCAAAACTCCGCGCCTTTTTTGGAGATAAATCCTCGAGGAGAGGTACCCGTACTTGATGATGGAGGTATTGTTCTTCGTGATTCGATGGCCATTCTTGTGCACTTAGCAACCAACTATGACTCGAAGCGAATCTGGTTACCCGAGGATACCGAAGCCTATGGAGCAGTAATGGAGTGGTTGGCTTTTTCCGCAAGCTGGATTCAGTATGGTGTTTTTACCGCTCGAGCGGCAGTAGCATTTGGAACAATGGGAAATGGACTCGGTTGGGATTTTCCAGTCGATCCAAAAGAAGGTCAAGCACGTGGAAAGAAATCACTGGAAATTTTGGACAAACATCTTTCCAGCAGGAAGTGGTTGGTAGGAAGTTATTGCACGATTGCGGATATCGCCTGTTTCCCTTATGTCGCTTTGGCACCGATGGGAGATATCTCCCTTGAGCCTTTTAGATTTGTACGAGAGTGGATTGGTCGTTTTAAGGAGCTACCCAACTTTATTACTATGCCAGGTCTCGAAATTTGAGTCTGGAAAATTTGTATGATATCGATTAATTCGTAATCAAAGTTTTTTAATACCTGTAGGAGCAATGAGGCGTGAGCGTTTAACTAACCTTAGCGACACTGTCGTAGAGACTACAGATGGGCATCATCGATCAGTTCTCCTCCGCCTTGTTCCTTGCCGGGAGTTTTATGTCTAGTTCCCGGGATCGGCCGAAAGGCCTAGCTTCTCTGCAGCGGCCAAGATACACGCCTCGTCGAGGTCTGAAGTGTCCCCAGAGATGCCAACTGCACACACCAAGTTCCCTGCTTTGTCATGGATCAACACCCCCCCTGCGGCTGGAATTATTCCCTTACTAGTTAGGGCACTGATCGAGGCAAGGAAAGGAGCTCTTTCCTCTGCCAGTCGGCTAAGGCTCCTTGAGCCTAGTCCCATGCCTAATGCTCCGAAAGCCTTACCGATTGCTATTTCGGGTCTAAGTATGCCGGATCCGTCCTCCCTAAACATTGCTTTGAGGTGGCCACCGGGATCCAATACCGCGACTGTAAGGGGCTTACATTCAGATCGGCGACCTTCTGCGAGGGCTTCTTCGGCGAGTTTTTTAGCCAAATCCAGTGAAATTTCCGACATACTTTTCGGACTCCTTAATTATTCGATTCTCTCTGCCTTTGTTACGCTGTCCTCTTATGATTTTCAATCTAAAAAGATCGTGGACCGTTGTAGCTTTTGTGATGCTCTTTTCCGGTTGTTACGAGGAAGAAGCTCCTGAGCATGGAGTGGCAAGAACAGCCACAGGTATCTGGGTCGCGAGTACCTTATTTGCTCCCGCAGAGGAATCGGGCTTCGACTATCTTGACTGGCTCTCTCGGGCTGAGGCACATGAAGAAGAGGCGCTTCATAAGTTGTTTGACTACACGATCTCTATTAAAGGAACAGCATTTCGCCAACATGGTACCGTTTTGTTGGAGCTACTCTCCCGCATTGGAGATGAAAACTTTGCAAAGTCAATCTCTGAAATCTCTAATGAGACTAGGAGAGCAATTGCAATTGCTCTCAAGGCGGGCACAGAAGAGGCACGTAAACCAATGTTAAGAAAGGCTCTTTCCTTGAGCTTTCCCGTGACGGCTTCAGCCTTAGAGGTTACAGAGGAGCCATGATACCTAGAGGCAAAGCGTTTTTGAATGAAGGAGATGTTTAATGAGCGGTTTATTAGAAGGCTTAAAAGTGGTCGAGGTTGCAACTTTTGTGTTCGTACCCGCCGCTGGTACGGTTCTTTCGGACTTTGGAGCTGATGTCATTCACGTTGAGCCTCCGGGAGTTGGAGATCCATATAGGCTTTTAAAAAATCTTGCTCCCAACCCGGAGTGTGAAGAGAACTACTGCTGGCAAATTGATAGTCGGAACAAAAAAAGTGTAGTCATTGATCTCAAAAAGAAAGAGGGAAGAAAGGTTTTGTTAGATCTTGTTCGTGACGCGGACATTTTCATCACAAATTATCACCCCTCTGTTTTGGAAGAACTCGAAATTACGTATGACCTTCTCTCTCAGGAGAATCCGAGATTAATTTATGCTCACGGTACGGGTTATGGGGAGGTAGGCACTGAAACAGAGAAGCCTGGTTATGACGCGACGGCATGGTGGGCTCGTTCTGGTCTTATGGACGTCGTGCGTCCGGGTGAGGGCGAACTCGCCAAGTCTAGTCCAGGAATGGGAGATCATCCGAGCGCAATGTCAGTGTTTGGAGGTATCGCTTTAGCTCTTTATGCGAGGGAACGAACAGGAAAAGGTACTAAAGTCTCAACGTCTCTTATGTCAAATGGTGTATGGTCCAACGGCATTCTTGTTCAAGCCGCTTTGTCGGGAGCGACAACCTTCAAGCCATCGAGTCAATCTAAGCCTGCCAATGCTATGGTGAATCACTATCGTACGTCAGATGGAGATGCCTTTTTCCTAGTACTTGTAAAGGAGGCGACAGAATTTGACAGTTTTTGTAAGGCGATTGGTCGTCCCGAGCTCTCGAAGGATCCGCGCTTTGAAGAAATCAACAACCGCCGCTTAAACGCGGGAGCGTTGGCCGAAATTCTTCAAGATTGGTTTGGAAAGCGCCCTACTTCGGAATGGCGAAAAGTTCTTGACGAAAATGATATTACGTTCGGAACGATTGCGACCACGGATGAAGTTGCGAGAGATCCCCAAATGGAAGCGAACGGTGTATTTGTCGAACTGGCTGATAGTCCTGGAACGAGAGTTGTGAATAGTCCAATCGAGCTCAGCGACTTTCCCAAGAGACAGCCAATTTCACCTCCAGAGCTGGGCGAGCATAGTGTCCCCGTTCTGAAAGGTTTAGGTTACAACGAGGAACGGATCGCGACTCTCATGCAGTCCGGCATTATTGGCGGAAAAAAGTGAGATGGTGATGTATTAGGGGCGTCGGTTTGTTTTGTGGCTCGGCGCTCTGAAATTGGCTTTGCGAGGAGGGAATAAAGTGAAAGTAACTCGTCTCTATACAGGATCGGACCAGCAATCTCATTTTGAGGACATCGAAATTACGCTCAATGATCACGGTGAGATTGGCAAACTTTCTGAACTCGAGTCGGCTTCTGGAATAATATTTAGGGAGACTACTTCGGATTATGATTTTGACTGGCACAACGCTCCCCGTCGCCAGTACATCCTAATTCTCTCGGGCGGTGGCGTTGAGATAGAGGTAGGAGACGGGACGAAAAGGCGATTCCATGCGGGAGACATGCTTTTGGCGGAAGACACTACGGGTCAAGGCCACATAAGCCGCGCGATTAGTGAGGAACCGAGAGTTTCGATTTTTGTGACCCTAGACTGAAGATGTCCACACTCGCGATTATGTTAAGGGAAGAACTCCTGGGGTCCATCGAAGTTCCCTGTATCTATTTGATTTAATTTACTTTTTCATACTTTCATCTTTGCAATTTTTCTGGCGAACCTCTTGAGCACACAAAAAATAGGCTGAAGAGGTATCGTCCGGTTGGCTTGGGTAGCTGCTTCATCGTATGCTCTTACTTCAACCCTGGACACCGAACTTCCGGTCAAAGAAAGATTAAGTGACATGGCTAAACCCAAAGTAGTTATTCAGTTGTATCCGATGATTCCCGCAGACGGTGAAGAAGGTCGCAAGGCTCAAAGGCCAATCGGGAGGAACGCAGATCTTTACCATGAGGCTCTGCACGGTTGGATGGACATTGCGAAAGCGGCGGAAAGGCTTGGTGTATGGGGTTTTTCGACGATTGAGCATCACCTTCATTCTGAAGGTTACGAAGTTGGGCCTAATCCCGGAGTTTTGAACGCATGGTGGGCAGGTCAGCTAGAAAGGCTCAACGTGGGCGCACTTGGGTATGTGATGGCTACACAAGATCCAATTCGAGTAGCTGAGGAAACAGCAATACTCGATCACATTACCAAGGGTCGTTACTTCGTTGGCCTTGCTCGTGGCTATCAATCACGCTGGGCAAATATTTTAGGGCAGGCTACAGATACTCCCGCCACGGTTTCCGATGGCAGTGATAACGACGAGCGAAACCGCAAGATTTTTGAAGAGAGAACCGAGATGCTTCTCGAATGTTGGACGAAAGATGAAGTCCAGCTCAAGGGAGAGTTTTACGAGGCTCCCTATCCGTTTGAAACAGGGGTCGAGGGCTACCCTGCATATAAAATCACAAGTGAAGCAGGCGGGCTTAATGAAATCGATGCAGATGGAAATGTCCGAAACATTTGTGTCGTTCCTAAGCCCTATCAGTCACCCCATCCTAGGGTGATGGTTGCTGCAAGCAAGAGCGTAGACTCAATCCGGTTTTGTGCGAAGCACGGTTTTATTCCCGTGTACTTTATGCAAATGGATGGAATTGTTAAAAATGCTCACGTTTACGTGGAAGAATCGGAGAAGCTCGGACGAAAAATGACATTAGGTCAAAATCAAAATATCGTTCGTTGGCCGCATATTTGTGAGTCCGAGCTCGACTACGACAGGAAACTTGCGGAGTACGACCTTGATATTTACAAAAATTTCTATGGACCTTTTTTCCCACAGTTTAATCAAGACCCGAACACCGATTGGGTTCAAAATATGAAGGAATCGGGGATTTTTATTGGTGGGACAGTTGAGCAGTCTATAGAGCAATGGCAAGAGATTTATTCAAAGGTCCCCGCGGAGTACATAACTCTTATTTGGCACTATGCACAGAATCCTAAAGAAGATGTGATAGAAGAACTGGAACTCTTCATGAATCACGTCCTTCCAAAATTGGAAGTTCCAGATTTTATCTAGGGCTCCTTTGACGAATAAATGATAAAAGGATTGCCCTGAGGGTCTTCCATTACCGCCCTAATCTCGTGAGGTCCCTCTTCCGTCCCCCTGCAAAGTTTTGCACCGAGATTTTCAAGTCGGTTTACAGTCTCACCAACATCGTTAACTTTGTAAGATACCGCTGCCGAATCGATAATTCGTTCTTCTTTGGCTGCGAGCGCGATTGTTATACCGTTCACGACGAAGGCACAAAAACGATCTCCATCTCGAAACGCCTCCTGAAGTCCTAAGCCTTCGCTGTAAAAGGTTGCGGCGGCGTCAAGGTTTTCCACAGGGTGAATAACCATTCCAATTTTCTTAATCATTTGATCTTGATCAGACATTTCTCTCCTTACATAATCCAGAATCGTGAGAGTATTTAGAGATCCTAAGCAAAGATCTCTTGATGATTTAAAGCAGTTAGCAAACGAAGTTTTTTGCTCTCGAAAAGATTTAGAGAAGGAATCACTTTTAGTCCTTATTGTCCGAAGAGTTGTCTATCATACTACGAAGTAAGATTGAAAGTTATAAAAACGCCTAATAGAGGAGTTGAAAAATGACGGAAAAAATCTCTGTTCCGGGTTTGCTTGCTCTACCAGCTTTTTGCCACGCGACAAAAGCAGGGGGCTTAGTATTTGTCTCTGGAACATTAGGAACGACAGATGAAAAGGGTACTTTGGCTCCCGGAGGCATAGGACCTCAAACCCAGCAGACTCTAAAAAATATTGAAGCAATTCTTATGGCCAGTGGTGCGAGTCTTAGTGATGTACTTAAATTTAATGTCTTTCTTGCAGATCTCGAAGATTTTTCTGAAATGAATAAAGCGTACATAGAGGTACTTGGAGAAGGTGCAGCAGCAAGAATTACTGTGGGTGGTGCTGATTTAGCTTTAAATGCTGCGATTGAAATTGATTGTATCGCTCACGCATCCGCCTAAAAAGATTTACAATATTACTGAAATGTAGTTGAGGAGGTTAAAGTTGCCGCTTGCAAATTTTTCATTAGAAGGAAAAGTAGCCATCGTTACCGGCGCGAGCCGAGGTATTGGGAGAGCCATTTCAATTGGATTGGCTGAGCATGGCGCGGATGTTGTTCTTGCAGCCCGAAAACCGGAAGACTTGGAAGATGCCGCACAAGAAGTTAAAAAGACCGGGAAAAAAGCTCTTGCTATTCCTACGAACGTCCGAAGAACCGAAGAATTGAAAAAACTTATAGATGAAACTTTAAAGGGTCTAGGGAGAGTCGATATCCTCGTTAATAATGCTGGAACGAATCCAGTATTTGGCCCGATACAAGAAATCGATGAACGTGCCTTCGATACAATTATGAATACTAATGTGAAGGCAATACATTTTCTGTCCGCATTTGCTCGTGAGGCAATGCTTCAAAATGAGAGTGGTGGAAGTATAATCAATGTCAGTTCGTTAGGTGGAATCCAGGCGTCTGATGTAATAGGTGGATATTCGGTTTCTAAAGCTGCTTTGAACATGCTAACTCAGGTCTGCGCTAGAACTTGGGGCAAGGATGGAATCCGAGTAAATACAATTTCGCCAGGTTTGATAAAGACCGAGTTTGCTCGGGCCTTATGGGATAATGAAAAGATTTATAATGAGCTTGTTGGGAGTTCGGCCTTACAGAGAATAGGTCTTCCTGAAGATATGGTAGGAGCAGTTGTTTATCTGGCGAGCTCGGCGTCTTCATTCGTTACAGGACAGAATGTTGTCCTTGATGGAGGAAGACATCTTTAATTTAGGGTAGCCATTTGACTGAGCCAAAAAAAACCAACAAGAATTATTCTATTTGTGCACGCAATTTTCATTGTGGCCAAAAGGATCCAACATGCTGGTGCTTCGAGGTAACAACTGTGAAAGTTATCAAAGATTTAGATTGCAGGTGTAGTCAATGTATTGAAACTCCAGATAAAAGCGTTTCTTATTCATCATAGACAATTACCGAACGAGCTCCTTCTCCTCTCGACATTTCATCGAACGCATTGTTCACTCCATCAAGGGTGATTCGTTTAGTAATCATTTCGTCTATTTTTAATTCTCCAGACCGATAATAATCGATAAACTTGGGAACGTCGCGACGTGGGACCGCTGAACCGTACGCGGAACCTGTGATTTTCTTTTCCAAAAATAGACTGCCTACCTGTAAGGGTAAGCTCTCTCTTACAGAGGGCATCCCGACCACTACGGTTGTTCCTGTCGGACGAGTCATTTTAAATGCAGTTTGGATAGTCTCAATTTTTCCAAGTGCTTCAAAAGAAAAGTGTGCTCCGTTACCTGTGATTGCCCTGACAGCTTTTGCTGGGTCCTGGGAAGAAGGGTTCACACCGTGTGTGGCACCAAGCGATTTGGCCAAATCTAGTTTTTCGGGTACCGGGTCTACAGCAACAATAATTTCGGCACCTGCGATTCGGGCGCCTTGGATGATCGAAAGGCCGACTCCACCGCAACCAACGACCGCTACCGAATCGCCGGGGACAATGTCAGCGGTGTTGAGTGCCGCTCCTGTTCCCGTAGTCACGCCACAGCCAATTAAGCAAACGCTTTCTAACGGAACGTCCTTCGGAACTTTAATCGCTGCACCTGCAGGGACAACAGTATGTTCTGCAAATGAGGCAATTCCAGCCATCTGGTGGATCGAATCGCCTTTACTTCGTAGTCGCGTCGTACCATCTAGCATTGCTGAGTAGTTGAGCATTTTGCCCATCTCCGCACAGAGGTATGGTTTTCCTTCATTGCACATCACACAATTGTCACATGAAGGAGAAAGGACTGCGATCACATGATCACCAACTTCGAGATGCGTTACTCCTGGTCCTACTGATTCTATAATGCCAGCTCCTTCATGGCCTAGCACGCAAGGAAGAGGAGTTTTGAGGACACCGTGCGCGACTGAATAGTCACTGTGACAAATGCCGCTTGCGACCATTTTTATACCGACCTCACCGGTCTTAGGTTCTTCGACTT
>DKAI01000171.1 GCA_002450755.1 Deltaproteobacteria bacterium UBA6930 | reverse complement strand
TATTTTTTACTGCAGGGACTCTTGTAGCGCCCTATATCGCCACGAAAGCTTGGACGGCCCATCACGGCGGGGGGGGGGCACATCTTGATCGAGCTGTTCTGGCCGCCTTGGAAGACAGCCCCTATGTCTACGTCAGTCCATTGCGTTCTGATGGCGAAGAAAGTCGCTGTCACGGTGAAGTTTGGTACGGATGGTACGAAGGGTCAGTCTTTATGACTTGTGAAACGAAAACCTGGAAGGTGAGAAGCGTCCAATCCGGACTCAATTCTGCCAGGTTGTGGGTGGGAGACTATGGCCGCTGGAAAGGTGTACTAGGCAAGAATACTTCCTTTACCGCCGGCCCAAAATTTGACGCAAAAGTGTCGATTTCAGACGACGAAAAGTATTTGAGTCAACTTTTCAAAGAACTTGCTCGGAAATATCCTAAAGGCTGGCGGCGTTGGGAAGACAGGATGAAGAAAGCTCACAAGGAAGGTAGTCGTGTTCTCCTGCGCTATACACCCGCCCACGCTTAACCCAGTTTTGAGGAAGGTCATTTTATGAAGCTCGGTATGATGGTTGGTTATTCTGGTGGACAAATGTCCATTAATACGGACATGGTCTTGGAGGCGGAGCGCCTTGGTTATGACTCCGTTTGGACGGCTGAGGCATACGGGTCGGATGCAGCCACGCCGCTCGCCTATATCGCAGCAATTACCGAGCGGATCAAACTTGGGACGGCAATTTTTCAAATGCCTGCTCGTACGCCGGCGATGACAGCGATGACAGCTATGACTATAGACGGGCTTTCCAATGGACGATTTATTTTAGGTCTTGGTCCGAGTGGCCCTCAAGTAGTGGAGGGATGGCATGGTGTTCCTTATGGCAGGCCGTTAACTCGAACAAAGGAGTATATCCAAATAGTTCGCAATATTTTGAGTAGAGAAGGCCCTCTTGAGCATCGCGGGTTTCACTACGAAATTCCTTTCCTAGGCGAAGGCTCCACTGGGTTGGGAAAACCACTAAAGAGTATCCTTCGCGGTCGGGCAGATATACCGATTTTTACGGCATCGATAGGCCCCAAGGGCATCTTGTGTAGTGGGGAGGTGGCTGACGGTCTTTTGCCGGTTTGGATGGATCCTCAAAAGATGAATCTTATTGAGCCGTACATCGATGAGGGGTTCGCTCTCCGATCTGACGGTAAGGCCAGGGAAAGTTTTCGGGTGGCACCCTTCGTTACTTGTATTTTGGGAGACGATTTAGAAAATTGCAGGACACCAATCAAGGGAATGCTGTCTCTATATATTGGAGGTATGGGGGCACGTGGGAAGAACTTTTATAACGACTATGCGAGAAGAATGGGGTACGACGTGGAGGCGGACGAGATTCAGGATCTTTATTTAGCTGGTGATAAAATCGGGGCTGCGAAAAAGGTTCCCGATTCACTAGTCGATGAAGTTGCACTGGTAGGTTCATCCGACAGAATTAGAGATCAGATTGATCGTTGGCGCGTAAAGGGTATCTCGGAGCTATTGATCACAGCAAATAACAAATCTGCGCTCAGAGTTTTGGCAGAATCCGTCCTTTAGCTCAGTTTTTTTCGCGAGCCTCTTCGAGGAGTAGTGCAGCTTTTTCGATATCAGAGGTGCTGATTTGTAGATGGGTTACTGCGCGAAAGCGAAACTCTTCAAATGCGATTAGCAGTACCCCAAGTTCTCTGGCTGCTTGGAGAAATTTGGTCCCACCATCACACCGAAACATGACGATATTTGTGTCGGGCTCCCCTTCAACTTGGAATCCTTTTTCTTCCAGTTTTTTTGCCAATATCTTTGCATTGCTGTGGTCATCCGCCAAACGGTCAAAATGGTGTGTCATGGCGTAAAAACCGGCTGAAGCTAATACTCCAGCCTGGCGCATGCCTCCTCCCATTCGCTTCCTGAAGCGATGAAGGGTTAGGCCGATTTCTTTGGTGGTAGCAACTAGAGAACCCACTGGAGCACCTAGTCCTTTAGATAAGCAGCAGGAAACGGTGTCAAAAGGTTCAGCCCACTCGGCGAGAGGAATGCCTGTAGCAATGGACGCGTTCCATAGTCGCGCACCATCTAGGTGGAGGCCTATTCCCATTTTTGTCGTCATATTTGAGATTCCCTTAATTGTCTCTAAACCTACGATTTTGCCGCCCGCGTAGTTGTGGGTGTTCTCCAGGGCTACCAGACTCACTGGCGATCGATGAGGGTCTCTTGGAGGGATCGCGGCCTCCAGTTCTTCCAAACTGAAAGCTGATTTTTCGCCGATGGTTTCAATATGTATTCCAGCCAATCCTGCGGCTGAGCCAGACTCGTAACGAAGAATGTGGGCTCCTTGGCTTGCAATGACGGTATCCCCTGGACGGGTGAGTGTTTGGAGCGAGACTTGATTAGCCATCGTCCCGGATGGGAAGAAAAGTCCATACTCTTTGCCCAAAAGTTCAGAAAATGCGTCCTGCAGGTAGTTAACTGATGGATCTTCACCGAAAACATCGTCGCCGACTGGGGAGTCAGACATGACCTTCCTCATTTCTGGTGTGGGGCGCGTAAGCGTGTCACTTCGAAGGTCGATATCGGTCACTTTGCCAATCTAGCGCTTCTTCTGATAGGCGAGTGGTTTTTTTGAAGTTGCTAACAAGGTTTTCAGTTGCTTACTTAATTAAATCATTTGAACTTAATACGGTTCCGTAGATTCAGTTCGAAAAATTTTGTTGACTAGCTGACTTGAATTCCTAACATCCGGCGTCCTAAGGGTCAGAATTAAAACTCCAAGCAAAGACCGTAGAGCTGGCTTCAAATTGCTTGCCTAGGTCAAAAAGAGGTAAGAAAATGGCAGCTCGAAAAAAGTCCACGAAACCAGCAGAACTCATAATTTCGAAGGCTCGAGTTAAGAACGCGGTAAAAAAGTGCAATGTCGGTTCGGAATTTTACGAGGCTCTCGACGCTTTTGTTCGTGAAGCTATCAAGGCGGCGGAGCAAAGAGCGGTCGGGAATAAACGAAAGACACTGAAGGCAGTGGATCTCTAAGGTTTACCTACATAGGGTGTTAGTACGTGCTGTTTCTTTGAACGTTAAAGTTCGCGATCTGTAGGTTCGTCTCGGACTTGACCTGCATTGGTACTAAGTTCGTTTCCGATGCGGAACAGATGGACAAGTCCAGCTCGCGCAATTATGTCACTCTGGCTGATGTTATGAAGACGACTCAGATAATCAAGGCCTTTACCTGCCACGTCGATCGCCTTTTTCATAGCCTTAGGAAGTGTTTCAGAATCTCCAAGCGATAGTTTGTCGGCGATTGCCACGTGGTTAGCTAGGGAGATAAGTCGCAATAGGCCTTCTTGACGCCGGTTGTCCGGAAGTTCATTGATTACTCGGAGTAAGTTCTGGTCCTCTCCCTGTGAGGTAGTTAGAGAAGGAAGCCATACGGGTAATTCCCATTCGTTTGTTAGGGGTTCACGATCTTCGGGTAAAAAATCTCGTGATTTTTTTTTAATTGGAGCGTATATGCCCAAGGCTTCTTCGAATTCGGGGAACCCCATGTCCTGTAATCTGCCATTACGCCACCGTAGCGCCCACTCTTGGTTTTCTATATCGACTTCCCAGACAACTGCCTGCATTAATCGAAAGTAAGTCCAGTAATCCTTTTGAAAAAGTATACGGACTACCTCTAGGAGTTCTTGTAGGTCGTCCTTTTCTGCATTCGCAACAAAGTAAAATTGACCATCTAGGGTCTGAGATCTCTCTGGCGGTTCGAAATTGGAGTCGTCCTGCTTTAGGACTACGCTAATGCGACTTCTTAACCAGAGACAGACCACCTCAGGATCGAGCTCTCGGAGAATTTCCGCTAACGCGTTGTCATCGCAGTCGGAGAGTGCACTTACCCAGTGCCCGAAAACTGAAGTGTCCGGTTCATGGTCATGCCAGGCGTCTAGGTCGACACAGGACTTTATTTGCTCGCTTGTTGCGTTTGAGACGATCCAACCAGCGTCTCCAAGGCCGACCGCTTTGAGGGTGTAACAGAGCTCTGCGTCAGGCAGGGCAGGGATGATTTTGCTGAGATCCGGGAAAAGAGCCAATAATTCGCCTCGACGAGACATTTTTGTCTCGCAAATCAAAGCGATGGCATTTTCCAAAGGAAGCGTAACTAGTTCTGCTATCGCGCTCTTACGGTGGGATCGGGCGAGCTTCAGGATTTCACTGGATTTCTTGGACGTAGAAGTTATTTCGGTCACGGGCCAAAATCTAGCGCGTGTGGTACTAGCAACGCAGCCCAAGAGCCAGATCTCGCTATGCTTCTTACCGTGACTCATCTTTCCGAAATTCGAGATGCTTTTCGAGCCCATAAACCAAACGTTCTAAGCAGAGAAGGACGAAGCGAGGCCGCGGTAGCTCTCGTTTTTCGAGAAATTGCGGGTAATACCGAAGTTTTGTTTATCGAGCGAGCGCAGCACCCGGATGACCCTTGGTCCGGACATATGGCCTTCCCTGGAGGTCGTCGCGATTCTATCGATTCCAATCCCCGAGATGCGGCGGAGCGAGAGACGAGAGAGGAGGTTGGTCTAGACTTGGCCAAGGCAGAATTTCTTGGTCCGCTTGTCGATCTCGAGGGATTCCGAGATGGGAAAAAGGTAGGTCTAGTTATAAGTTCTTTTGCATTTTTTCACCCAGAACCAGAGGAGCTAGTTATCTCGGAGGAAGTTGCAGAAGCGCTGTGGGTCCCCGTCGAGTTTCTCTGGGAGCCATCTAGACAGATAGACTATGCGTATCGGGACTCTGAGTCTTATCCCGGGATTAAGGTAAGTCCTTCGGATAGACATGTTGTTTGGGGCCTGACGTATAGGATGGTCCAAAACTTCTTAGCGATGATTGGCGCGACCTCAGATACCAGCATGGGGCCTAATCCTTAAGGAATTCCCATTTCGGGTTTGTGACCTTTACATACCTTTACGGGTAATTGGGGATATCGGCGATAGCGTGGATCTTTTTCCGCCAAACCACAGCGGATAAAGTGGCTGCCTCGTCGATTCTCTTGTAAGCGCAGGTGTTTGCAGGTACGGCAGAGGCCGGAATTTGTCAAACTTCGAGGCTTACTTTCGGTCATATGATGAGTCGTTCCCTGATGGCTCGGCTTTCTTTCAAGTTGAGTCTACAATGGTCTTTTATGAACTGCTTTTCTCGAATAAACCGACTTTTTGATCTTTGTCTCCTTTGGCTAGAAAGAAACGTGACCTCAAAGCTTACGCAAGAGGACTTCGAGCGAAACCATGCTTTTCGCTGGGAACCTCAGGGTGGCGGCGGTCGCTTAATTCCGATCACCCAACCGCTTGCTTTTGATCTTGCAGATCTGGTTGGAGTCGAAAAAGCCGTTCAGAGACTCGTAGCCAATACGGAGCAGTTTCTGCACGGTTTGCCTTTCAACCACGTCCTTCTTTACGGCGAGAGAGGAACGGGAAAGTCTTCGGCTGTGAGAGGGCTATTAAACCGATATGCCGATCAGGACCTTAGAGTCATCGAGGTCCATAAGGTTGACCTTGCGAATGTTGCGAATGTTCTTATAGAAATTCGCGAGGAACCTTTTAGTTTCATTCTTTTTTGCGATGACTTGTCATTTGACGAAGGCGAGTCTGGCTATCGAGAATTAAAGGCTGCCTTAGAAGGTAGCTTGGAGGCCCCCCCTTCCAACGTTTGCATTATCGCAACATCTAATCGTCGCCATCTAATTCCACAACGAAAATCCGAAAACCTTGCGGTACATGTCGATGAGGATGGTGATCTGCATCCTGGAGAGGCACTCGAAGAAAAACTTGCCCTTTCGGATCGGTTTGGATTGGCTTTAGGCTTCTATTCGTTTAATCAGGAGACCTACTTGTCTATCGTGCGACATTATGTCGACAAGGTCCAACTTGATTTAAATCCCGAAAAGCTTCGCCAGGAGGCCCTGAAATGGGCCCTCGATAGATCGAGTCGATCAGGGAGGACAGCAAAACAATTCGTGGATGATTTGGTAGGACGAAACGCCCTTGGGTAATCAGTCTTCACCAAGTACAAATTGCTGAAGCGCCTTCGAAAACCCATCTGCATTGTCAAGCATTACTGAATGACTGGCTTGGGCCACAACGGCGAGCTTTCCATGAGGCAGGGTGTCCACCATTTTATCGGCGATTTCGGGGCTCATGACGTCTGATGCTGCACCTCTCACCACTAGTGTCGGGCATGGAATTCTTCCCAAAGCAGTCCACATCTCCTTGGTCGTTTTCTTGGAGTGCTCTTCTTGTAACTCCACTGTCATGTTTTGACGGGAAAGATGGAACTTCGGGTCTGTTTTCTGTTCGAATAGACCATCAGATCTGAGAGTCAAACCATATTCGACCAGACGCCTTCGTGATGACGGACTTGCGTTAGGGTAGTTGCGGCCGATTAGCTCTGCATACGCCTCCTTAGAGGTGAAAGTTTGCCCGCGTCTCTTTTCTGTATCATTTCGTATTCTGCCCGTACCACGCTGATCAAATTCGGGCCCTGTATCCACTAGTACAAGCCCCGCCATTTTTTCGGGATAGGTTGCCCCAAATAACATTGCAGCCCGGCCGCCGAAGGAGTGGGCGACCAGGACTACGCGATCTATGGACAGGGATTTCGTAAGTTTGTCTAAGTCCCTGACATGAAAGGGGTAGTCATAACGCTGGTTTGGGTCGCGATCGGAATCGCCATGTCCTCGTAGGTCTATGGCAATTGTGCGGTAGTAGGGCGCCATTTGAGGAGCAAATTCATCCCAAACGTGGCAGTCATTACCAAAGCCATGAATCAAAAGCATAGGTGTGCCTTCGCTGCTCCACTCCATTAGATGGAGGCTCAAGCCATCACTGGCTTTCAGTCGTAAGGACCTGGGAAAGTCTTTTACAGTGCTCATTGCCACATCCTACTGGAAAATCGCTACGATCCGCTGCCTGCCTGGACTTAAAATAGAGTCTGGGGCTAAGGAACGGAGTATAGGCATGAGCGAGATAGATTTGACCGAAGCTAAAAGGGAAATTAAGACCCCTTTGGGTACCAAGCGTATTTGCGATCTTGGAGTTGCGGGTAAGTTTGACCACCTCCCCTATTCAATTAGGGTCTTGCTCGAGGCGGTTATTCGTCACTTTGACGATTATGTGGTTACTCAAGATCATGTTAGAGCGCTTGCCAGCTACGATGCGAAGGAAGTAGGAGAAACGGAAATTCCTTTCAAACCCGGAAGAGTTGTCCTCCAGGACTTCACGGGTGTTCCTGCAGTTGTGGATCTGGCGGCAATGCGTTCTGGTATAGTGAGGATGACGGGAAAACCGGGCGCAGCTCAAAAGGTAAATCCTCTGGTTCCCTGCGACTTAGTGATCGATCATTCCGTGCAGGTAGATGAGTTCGCCCATTCACGGGCGTCGCAGATCAATACGGAAAAAGAATTTGAGAGGAATGGTGAACGCTATCGATTTTTGAAGTGGGGGCAGCAAGCCTTTGATAATTTTCGAGTTGTACCACCCTCTACGGGAATTGTTCACCAAGTCAACTTGGAGTACTTGGCTAAGGTGGTTTGGGAGGAGCACGATGTGCTCTATCCCGATTCTTTGGTAGGCACTGATTCGCACACAACAATGATAAATGGACTGGGGGTCCTAGGCTGGGGAGTTGGAGGAATCGAGGCTGAAGCAGTTATGCTAGGTCAACCGATTTACATGCTCATCCCTGAAGTTATTGGAGTGAAGCTAAACGGCGAATTATGTGAAGGAGTAACGGCTACGGATCTGGTCCTTTACGTGACTGAAATGCTTCGAGATTATGGTGTCGTCGGAAAATTCGTGGAATTTCATGGCCCAGGGTTGGCGAAGATGCCACTCGCTAACCGAGCCACTATCGCAAACATGGCACCTGAATACGGTGCCACCATGGGTTTTTTTCCTGTAGACGAACAGACCGTGAAATATATGACTCTATCGGGCAGACCTCAAGAGCTTATAGGCACAGTTGAGACCTACTGTAAGGAAAATGGGTTCTGGAGAGAAAATTCTGGCACAATTATTTATAGCGCCGATCTTGAATTGGATCTGTCAGATGTAGAGCCCTCTCTCTCTGGCCCCAAGAGGCCGCAGGATAGGATAAGCCTAAGCCAAATGCAGGAGACTTGGCACGATGCTTTGGAGGAAACGTTTAGCAAATCCGAGCAGGCTCAAAGGCAACGTTCCGGATCTAAAAATGGAGGAGTACCGGTAAAGCTAGAAAACGAGCGATTTGATTTGAAGGACGGAGCAGTTTGTATTGCAGCTATCACGTCGTGTACAAATACTTCAAATCCCGAGGTCATGATGGCAGCGGGTCTTGTGGCCCGAAAGGCGAATCAGTTAGGTTTAAAAAGAAAGCCGTGGGTAAAAACTTCGTTAGCTCCGGGATCTAAGGTAGTAACCGAGTACTACAAAGATGCAGACCTTCTCTCAGACTTGGATGCCATTGGTTTTCATGTTGTTGGCTATGGGTGCACAACGTGTATTGGCAACTCGGGCCCCTTACCCACACCGATTTCTCAAGCGATCGCCGAAAACGAATTGGTAGTGTGTTCAGTTTTGTCAGGAAATCGAAACTTCGAAGGACGGATTGGACCTGATATTCGTGCGAATTATCTCGCATCTCCACCCTTGGTTGTTGCATACGCTCTCGCCGGTACGGTCAACATTGATTTGCAGAATGATCCCATATCTAAGACCGAAACTGGCATTGATGTTTATTTGCGAGACATATGGCCCTCGCAAGCCGAAGTCGAAGAATTGGTTGCAACCACACTCGATAGTCGACAATTTACTTCTCAATACGATTCAGTTTTCACGGGCTCTCGTGAATGGCAGGAAGTGTCGGCTCCTTCAGGAGAAATTTACGAATGGGATGATGAATCAACATATGTCCAAGAACCACCGTTTTTTGTTGACCTGTCTTCTCATGTAGATCCAATCTCCAGTATTTCGGGTGCACGCGTTCTTTGTAAATTCGGTGACTCGGTTACAACGGATCATATTAGTCCGGCGGGCACTATTGCTACTGGTACTCCAGCTGCGAGATATTTGGACGAACGGGACGTTCCAGCGACTTTATACAACAGTCTCGGCTCAAGGCGGGGCAACGATCAAATTATGACGCGCGCCACCTTTGGAAACATTCGAGTTAAGAATCAACTTGCGCCCGGAACGGAAGGAGGATTCACAACAGATTTCTCTGGATGTGATACGCCTAAGAACGCTACTCCTCTCCCGAATAGTGCGGCGAGGCAAGGAATTGGCGGCTATCCCGTGAGATATATTTTTGATGCAGTCGAGAACTACAAGACGACTGACACCCCCTTGGTCGTTTTGGCCGGTGCCGATTACGGAATGGGATCAAGTAGAGACTGGGCTGCTAAAGGTACTTTTTTACTCAATGTGCGTGCAGTCATCGCGAAGAGTTTCGAGCGGATTCATCGTTCTAACCTCGTCGGTATGGGGGTTCTTCCCTTATGCTTTTCTGAGTTTGAAGGCCATGAGGAACTAGGCTTAGAGGGAACAGAGTACTTTGAGATCCCCCTAAACGATGATCTAAAACCACGTCAGACTATTGAAGTTTCGGCAACTCATCCTGAGACGGGTAAAGTAAGCCGATTCAAAACAATCTGTCGAATAGATACTCCGGTTGAAGTCGACTACTTCCGCAATGGAGGTATTCTTCATACCGTTCTAAGGAATATGGCATCGGAATAGTTGTTGGTTTCTTGTGCAGACTGGATAGTGATTAGCGTCAAATAGATGGCAAAGCCGCCGAAGGGTTTTAGAGACCTTGAATATATCAGTCATCAGATGAAGAAAACTTTTTTTGTAATCGCTAATCCAGCTTCAAATTCTGGAAGAACTGAGAGCCGCCTTTCAAGCTTAAGAGACCGTCTAACCCGAGAAGGTCTTTGCAATGAATTTCACATTTCAAAAAATAGAGAAGAGCCTTCAGCCCTAGCTTTGGAGGCAGCACAGTCGGGTTTTTCGACAATTGTTTCCGTAGGTGGGGATGGTACCTCGAGTCAAGTAGCTCATGGAATTTTAAAGTCAAAGAGGAACCTCAAGACCAGCCTTGCGCTTTTACCTATGGGGACAGGTAACGATACAGTCCGCAATTTCGGACTCCCCCAAGACCTAGACGGCGGTATTTCCTTGCTTTCTAAGGGAACCTCTAATTATGTGGACGCAGGGTGTGCCGAATTTAACCTTAATGGCTTACCTCGTCTGAGATATTTCTTGAATTCAGGAAGCCTAGGGATTAGTGCTGAAATTGCTGCGTCTATTAATTTGGCAAAGGAGCATCGTAGAGGGACCCTGTTTCGTGGAAAGGCGATCTACTTTCTTGGTCTGCTAAAAGGACTGAATTCTGCCAAGGCTTTTGAAGTGACCGTGTGCCTTGATGACGTATTGAGCTTCCATGGGTCATCACTTTTTATTTCGGTCGCGAACGGTCCTTATTTTGGTGGGGGGATCAAAGTTGCACCCAAGGCAAGTGTAACCGACGGGTTTTTGCAAGTAGCGGTAGTCCCGAATTGGTCAAAATTACAATTATTTCGGGCATTCCCAGCTTTCTACACTGGTAAATATGTTTATGATGAAGAAGTTTATAGCAGTAAGAGTCACCAAATTTTCTGCAAATCTGAAACGGAAGTGTTTGTGGAGCTTGATGGTGAAACTTGCGGAAAGACACCCGTAAGTTTTCGATTGTTACCGAGGCAGATTCTTATGGTATCACCAAGATGACAATCTTTCGGGAGATTCGAGAGAGCTGCCTGTGGGTTTCTCGGGCTGCAAAGAGCGTTCAAATCGACGAGTTGGCATTAGAGCATTTAGCGACAATTTTTAAGGATTCTTATTCTAATGAACAAGAGGACTACTCTGAGCTCAGCTTCGGGTCTCATGTTGAGAAGTTGCAGTATGTGGTACTTCTTGATGCAGTAAATTTTGGGTCTGGGTGGTTTCCAGAACTCCGGAAGCCTGCAGAGATGTCTGGCTACAAGACGATTTCCCGTGCGTTTCTAGACCATTGTAAAAAGGAGGGAGTTCCTCCGATAAAAGATTTGGTTCGATTTACTCCGAAGGTCTGTTCGGAGTTGTTCCATCAAAATGGGAATAAGGCCGTCTTTCCATTAATGGAGTTGTTTTCAAAATCGTGGACTGACCTCGGGGAATTTTTGTTAGCGAATTACTCAGGGAGTCTGGAAAATTTAGTTCTCGAAGCTCGGGGATCTGCTGCAGCGTTAGTCAACGCGCTGACGAGTATGCCGATGTATCGCGATGTTTCACTTTTTGAAGGAAAACGAATTCCTTTTCACAAGCGTGCACAAATTACTTGCGCAGATCTACACTCAAGTTTCGAGGGATTAAGTTTTGGAAAGTTCTCAGACATTAATGAGTTGACAATGTTTGCCGACAATTTAGTACCGCACGTTCTTCGACACGAAGGGGTTCTGATTTATAAAGACTCGTTGTCTAGAAAAATTGAACGGGAAACACGATTGCCTTCTTCGAGCCCGGAAGAGGTAGAGATTCGCGCGTTGGCGGTTACTGCGGTGGAGCTTTTTGCTGAAATTTTGAGGAAAAAAGGTTGCTCTGTTCCACCTAGAGTCCTTGATGGCTGGTTGTGGCATAGGGGGCAAAAACCTGAAATTAAATCGTCGCCACGTCATCGCACTTATTCGTCGTATTACTAAACTATGGTCATATGTTTATTGTTCGTGAGGATTCATGCCGGGGAAGAAACGCGTGATAGATGGTCAGCTACTTGTAATGCTCGGAATCTTGGCAAGCTTGGGATTCGTGGCATGGTGGCGCGGAGGGGGCGCACTTGTTTCGGAGGGGTTTCAGAATGGTCTCTCTTTAGTAACCCGCGTTGGGCTGATAGTTCTCGTTTCTTTGGTCGTCGCCGGCATCGCGGAAGTACTGGTGCCCCGACATTGGGTCGAGAGCGCGATGGGCGATTCGGCTGGATTGAGAGGGATTGCAATAGGTGTTTTAGCGGGTGCGATGACGCCTGCGGGACCGTATGTGGCAATGCCGATAGCCGCGGTTTTACTACGCTCGGGAGCAGGTTTTGGGCCAGTCCTTGCGTTTGTACTTGCCTGGTCGCTTTTGGCGATCCATCGTCTTTTCGCTTGGGAAATTCCTCTTATGGGTCTTCGCTTTGCGCTGATACGATTTCTATTGTGTTTGTTGATTCCTTTCCTTCTTGGTTGGATTGCTTCACAATTTAGTGACAGGGTTCGCATGCCTTGAGGAAAAGGCTACTCTGCGTCGTTTGAAACTTGATTAGCAAATTGGGGATAACTTTATGGCAGGCCGCAAGAAGGCAGTGAAGAAGGCAGTGAAGAAGGCAGTG
>DKAI01000152.1 GCA_002450755.1 Deltaproteobacteria bacterium UBA6930 | reverse complement strand
CTCTGAGAGACACCACAAAATTCATCATAATCGGAAAGTGCAGAGAGAGTGGGATTCTTACCGCAAATCGGACACAAAGGGTCTTTAGAGAAACGGAATTCCGAAAAACGCATATCCAGGGCGTCATATTGAATGAAACGACCGAGAAGGGGCTCGCCGATCTTCGCGAGAAGCTTTACAGCCTCCGTCGCCTGCAACATAGCTACTACACCAGGCAAAACACCCAGGACTCCTCCTTCGGCGCATGAAGGAACCGATCCGGCCGGTGGAGGTTCTGGAAACAGACACCTGTAACATGGACCCCGTTGCGCATCGAAGACTGAGACTTGCCCTTCAAAACGTAAGATTGCTCCATAAACGCAAGGTTTCCCTAAAAGAGAACATGCATCGTTTGTTAAATACCGTGTCGAAAAATTATCAGTGCCATCTACAATCACATCGTAATCCCGCAAGAGGTCAAGAGCGTTATCCGAATTCAAACGGGTGGCATGAATTTCAAGATTTACCTCGGGATTTAAATGTGCGACCCGTTCTTTCGCTACTTCCACCTTCAGTCTTCCAACGTCAGGAGTGCCATACAAAATTTGTCTCTGCAGATTCGAAAGATCCACGACATCGTCATCGATCAGACCGATGCGGCCTACCCCAGCGGCAGCTAGATAAAGCGCGCTTGGACACCCAAGGCCACCTGCTCCGACCAGTAGAACACTCCCTTCTAAAAGCTTCCTTTGACCATCAACCCCGAACTCCGGCAAATTCAAATGCCGCTGATAGCGATTGAACTGTTCAGCTTTTAATAGGGGCTTCAAACCCATTTGGATTCCTCCGGACCCTCAAAGGTCCTTCATCGTCCTAAGTTCGGCATCGGCCCCCCAGGAGATCGATTCTCCCTTCGGGGAAATCGATCTCCTGGGGGTTGGTGCCGGAGGCGGGATTCGAACCCGCACGAGGGGTGAACCTCGGGGGATTTTGAATCCCCTGCGTCTACCAGTTCCGCCACTCCGGCTTCCTTAACCAAGCACGGATGCTAACGCGACAAGCACTAGGTTGCCCACAACCTCGACGCTAAGAAGATCTACTGGGCTGAGCTTCAGTTCTGTGTTAACCCACCACATTGGCAATCGTAGTTTCTAGTGGCAAGAAAGACTAGGACTTCACATTTAGAAAAAAGAAGCGATAGAAGGGATCCGACCTTGACTGAAGTTGATTTCACACAATTTGAAATTTCTGAAAAAGGTAATAAGTTCGAGGATTTTAGTGAAGGACAAGAATTCCAGCATCACTGGGGCAGGACGATCACTTCGGGCGAAAATGGGCTCTTCGCAAGCACCATACTAGCCTATACACCCATCTATACGAATAACGACTACGCGAAGCGACATGGGTACACAGGAATGGTAGCTCACCCACTGTTAGTACTCTGCACGGTCGTAGGCATGTCTGTTGAAGACCTTTCTGAGGCCGGAGGACCGTTTCTAGGCGTGAACGACGTGAATTTCCATCAACCCGTCTATCCAGGAGATACGCTTTACGCAAAAAGCACTGTCATCTCCGTAAGAGAATCCGCGAGCCGACCAACGCACGGCATCGTGACTTGGAAAACTCAAGGAAGAAACCAGAACGACCTTCTTGTAATAGACTACGAAAGGACAAACCTGGTATCGAAGCGAGGAAGCGAAGCCCTTTGACCTCTTTTATCCAACTTGCCCCGTTTTTTAGGAGCTTTTTATGAGTCAAGTATACGAACTAAACACCGACATCCCAGCGGCATATGCAACAGACGAACGTCGAGCCATTCAGGAAATGGCTCGAGAGTTTGCCATGAACGAAGTCTTACCTATCGCAAACGAACTCGACCCTGAAAAAGGGATTATTCCTGATGACCTTAGAAAAAAAATGGGTGAATTGGGCTTCTTTGGAATCATGCTTCCCGAAGAATTTGGCGGACTGGGACTTGGCGTGTTCGAGTATTGTCTCGTAACCGAGGAACTTTCCAGAGCTTGGATGAGCGTAGCTAGTATTATTGCCAGAGCTACTTTCGTTGGAGTTGGAGATCTTCCCATTGAAGATCAGGACGAACGCTTACGCCAAATGGCGCGAGGAGAATTTCTAGGATCATTCGCAATGTCGGAGCCCGGTGCGGGGTCCGATATCGCATCTATCCGTTGCCGCGCAGAACTCGATGGCGATGAGTGGGTAATCAACGGACAAAAAATGTGGGTGACCTTTGCGGACGGCTCTGACTTTATCGTTTTGGTGGCAAGAACTCAGCCCTACGATCCAACAAGCAGACACGCTGGAATAAAACAGTTCTACATACCCAAGGAAAAGGGAAGTTTTCCTGAGGGTATCTCGGGAACTCCGATGCGTAAGATCGGGTATCACGGTTGGAAAACATGGGAACTGTCATTTGATAATTACCGAATTCCGAAAGAATACATTATTGGAAAGAATAAGAGCAGTGAAGACGATCAGGAAGGGTTCAAAAAAACGGCTCGATGGATGGCAGTACCTCGCGTCCATACGGCGGCGCGTGCAATAGGACTAGCCAGAGGTGCGGTCGAAGATTGCATCACCTACGCACAAGAAAGGATTCAGTTCGATCAGCCAATTTCGGATTTTCAAGCCATCAGGTTTAAGATTGCAACCATGGCTACGGAGGTTGAGGCGTCTCGCGCACTAATGTATTCCGTCGCTAACGATGCTGACTTAGGCGTTATGCGCGCACGCGAAGCTGCGATGTGTAAACTTTTCGCAAGTGACATGGCTGAACGTGTCACAAGTGAAGGACTCCAGATCTATGGCGGCGCGGGTTACACAACAGAGTATCCAATCGAAAGATATTGGAGGGATGCCCGACTAACTCGAATATTTGAAGGGACTTCCGAAATTCAACAAAAGATTATTTCTGACTCCCTCCTTCCAAAAGCGAAAAAGCGCTAGGACATCAGATGACTACAAACAGTTCTTTGCTCACCAGCTCTTCTAATTATTTCGAAGACTTCAAGGTTGGCCAAAAAATTCATCATTCAAGAGGTACCACTGTTGGTGAATTTGAAAATCAAACTATTACTAAGATGGTCATGAACACCGCCGATGGACACTACAATGAACACCGCATGAAAAACACGGCTTATGGAAAGCGATTAGTGTTCGGATTAGTTACGGGTTCCCTGGTAGTTGGTCTAACAACTCAGGACACAGCGGAAAACGCGCTTGCTGAGCTTAAGCTGGATAAGCTTCGCTTCCTTTCACCAGTGTTTCACGGCGATTCCCTGACCGCATACACAGAGGTTCTAGAAAAGCGCAATCCAGATCAAGAAGATGCGGGAATCATTCGATTTAAGCATTGGGGAGTAAACCAGGACGGTACCGTGGTTTTTGAAGGAGAGCGTGAGGTGTTAATCAAACGCAAAAGCCACTGGGGCAATAAATGACTGCCACCCCAGAGCTTGAACCTCGTCAGGGGCCTCTCTCAGGCCTACGTGTTCTCGATCTAACTAGAGCGCTCGCCGGTCCGTTCTGCACTATGCTACTAGGCGATCTCGGTGCAGATATAATTAAGGTTGAATCTCCGGAAGGAGACATGACTCGAACCCTTGGCCCTTTTGCTCCAAACCGAAAAGAGACCGACTACGGAGCATACTTCGCTGCTGTGAATAGAAACAAGAGAAGCATCGTTCTTGATCTTAAGGACTCCTCTGATAAGAAAACGTTTTTATCAATGATAAGAAAGGTTGACGTAGTCGTAGAGAATTTTCGTCCTGGAGTTATGGACCGACTGGATCTCTCGTTCGAAAAACTACAAAGCCTAAACCCGAGACTTGTTTATGCAGCGGTTCGAGGATTCGGCGACCCGAGAACGGGAGAGAGTCCCTACGCCAACTGGCCTGCCTTCGACATAGTGGCGCAGTGTATGGGCGGGGTCGTCTCAAGTACGGGCGAAAAAGGTTCAAGCGGTGTCAGAGCCGGGCCCGCCGTTGGTGACGTCTATCCAGGGACCTTAGCAGCTCTCGGGGTTGTCTCGGCGGTCTTAAATTCTCGAACGACCAAACAAGGTCAGTTTCTCGATGTATCAATGTATGATGCCATGCTAACGATGGGAGAAGCCTTAATCTACATATACGACCAGACCGGCGAGCTACACCCGCCATCGGGTAATGAGCACCCCTCTCTCTGTCCCTTTGAAATTTACAATACGAGAGAAGGATCCATCGCCATTGCGGCTCCAACAGATAAGCATTGGAGAATTCTTTGCGAGATAGTTGGAGAGCCTCAACTCGGTCGAGACCCGGACTATAAGGATACCGCCAGTCGGGTAAAGAACAGAAGTTCCATTAGGACTCTTATTGAAAACTGGGCATCCGATAAAACAATGGCCGAGGTGGTAGATCTTCTTTCAGGCAGAGTCCCAGTAGGCCCAGTGCATACACCTGCAGATATTTTCAAAGACCCCCATGTAGCCGCCCGTAATATGCTTCAGGAAGTAGAATACCCTGGCTCCGACTCCCCGATTACTATGGCCAATGCTTCCATAAAACTAACAAAAACGCCGGCGGGTGTGTACCGTCGAGCCCCACACCTCGGTGAACATACCAATGACATTCTTGATGAATTCGAGATCAAGAGATAGGAATAAAATGCCTGAAAGATTAAGACGATCCGAATTAGCAACCCCCGCTTCAAACGAGCGTATGATCCAAAAATCGTCCGAGAGTGGAGCGGACTTGGTCTTCCTCGATCTTGAAGATGCCGTCGCACCGCCGCTCAAGGAAAGCGCTAGGGATAACGCCGCTCGAGGGTTAAGGGAGCTAGATTGGGGAAATACGATCCGAGCAGTCCGAGTAAATTCAACAGATACGCAATGGGCATACGAAGACGTAGTTCACCTAGTTGAGAACGCTGGCGAGTTTATTGACATTATAATTATCCCAAAGATTAAAGGACCTCGAGACGTCTGGTTCTTCGACACGCTTTTGGAAGAGCTGGAATTGAAGCTACAACTTACTCACAAGATTGGACTCGAAGCCCTCGTAGAAGAAACCGAAGCATTAGCGCGCGTCGAAGAAATAGCTACTTGCTGCCCTCGGCTGGAGGCACTCATCCTTGGCTTCGGCGACTTTTCCGCGAGTCAGGGAATACGCATGGGTCCGATTTCTGATCCAACCCTGAGGTATCCCGGTGATCTCTGGTCCTACCATAGAAATCGGCTCATATGTGCGTGTAAAGCTGCGGGTATAGACGCTGTCGACGGGCCTTTTGCCGACTTCAAAGATCCTGAAGGTTACAGGCGTGAAGCTAGCTGGGCTTATCAGCTAGGTGCGGCAGGCAAGTGGGCGATACATCCCAGTCAGATAAGCATAGCGAACGAAGTGTTCGCTCCAACCGAGGAAGAAATCGCCCATGCGCGAAAAATGGTTGAGGCCTATGAAAAATCTGCTGCTGCCGGAGAAGGAGCCGGTTCGGCGGACGGCGTCTTAGTAGATGCGGCCACAGTGCGTATCTTCCAACAAGTTTTGGACAGGGCGAAACAGACGGGGCAGATCTAATAAAAAGATCTCGCAAATAACAAATCAATCTTTCCTTCCGATCCAAACCTGAAAGAGAGCGGGACCTTTACCGAAACCGATCCGTTGACTTTTTACGGTATGAAGTCCGACGTATGAAAAATACTCTTTGTAATCGTGTGGAGGGTGCAATTTTGCCAAACCCAAACAAGCACCAATCAAATTAATCGTCCAGTAGTAGATATGTGTAAGCGCGTCGTTTGGGTTTTTCCCAGGGTAAGCAAAGTCTGCGACAACAATTAAACCATTTTGTTTTAGTTGTTCTGCAAGACGTCTGAGCACTATTATTGCCTCATCCTTCCTATACAAATTGAGAAAATAATGCGCGGCGATCAAGTCATAAAAACATGGACGGAGATGCTCCTTGACATCGGATTCGCAAAGCTCGACTTGCCATCCCGAATTCGCGAGTCGATTTTTTGCTTTTTTCACCATCTGTGGGGAAATGTCAATTCCCGTTACTTTCGCTCCAGCCCGGACTGCGGCTACCATCTCTTGTCCTGAACCCATCCCAGGATACAGGACGCGATCATCCCGATTTAGAGACGAAAGATGTACCTCTTTTGAAGCCTTAATTAGTTGAAAAGAAAAAAGGTCAGCCAGCCAGTCATACCAATCAGACCAGAATTCATACGACTTCTTAAATTGATCAGGTTTCTTCCTAACTTTAGCTTTTGACATAGCGCCCTCGCAACGATAGCTTTCGTCTACTCGTGGGGCTGTAGCTCAGCTGGGAGAGCATCAGGCTGGCAGTCTGAGGGTCGTCGGTTCGATCCCGACCA
>DKAI01000174.1 GCA_002450755.1 Deltaproteobacteria bacterium UBA6930 | reverse complement strand
AGGCTTCGCGACCAAATAGATGACCGTCCCTGTCGACGATAGGAATTGCGGCATTTCTTCCTCTGCAATCGCTCCACCTCCAAGGGCAACGACCAAACCCTTACCTACCAATTCTTCAATCGCCTTGAATTCAGCCAGACGAAAGCCACGCTCTCCTCTCTCCGCAAAAATTTGAGGAATTGACTTTCCTTCCCTGCGTTCGATTTCCCGATCGGAATCCACGAAACCCATGCCTAAATTTTTCGCAAGCACGGGCCCTACCGTGGACTTTCCAGCACCCATCATTCCTACTATCCATAGCGTCTTTCTGCTAGAAATCTTATCCATGGTCTTTCCAGTATACGCAAGACTTATTCTGAGAAGGCAACGTTATACTCTTAAAACAGTAGGCTCTTTGAGCATTTCTGCGATTCTTTCAGCGCGGTACGCCGCAATTTCTTAGGAAGTCTACTTATTGTAAAAATCAAGGTGAATGAAGTCGTTCTCGAGCCGCCTCGGCATCTGACCGTATTTGCTTCACAAGTTCTTCGGGATTCGAGAATTTTTTCTCTCCTCGAATATGGTGTCTAAATCGAAGTTCAACCCTCTCACCATAAACATCAGATGAAAAGTTGAACACATGAGCTTCAGCAAGAACCGGGTCTTCCTCCTTAAATGTGGGTCTCCTTCCGACATTGGTAACGGAAGCCATCCACTCTTGTCCCAGACTCGAATCCTCGAAACGTACTTCTGTAGAATAAACTCCCTCCAAAGGTAAGACTTCGTTATCACAATCAAGGTTCAGAGTAGGAAACCCAATCGTTCTTCCCCTCTGATCCCCTTTAATGACCTTACCAGTCACTGAATACGGGCGGCCTAACAACCTTTCTGAAGCTTCGACTTCTCCTTCAGATAGCAGCCTTCTAATTCGTGTGGAATTAACTGTTTGCCCTTCTATTGTGACTTCTGGAATCACCGTAACGGAGAATCCGAGCACAGGCCCAAGGCTGGCAAGACTATTGCGCGACCCTTCCCGATCGCGTCCGAAATGAAAATCAAAACCTACGTAGAGTTCTTTAGGCTTCATCCTTGCATGAATTACTTCGGTCACGAAATCTGCAGCATCATAACGGGCAAACTCGTCAGTGAACTCCTCTATCACTACCACACCCACACCTGCGAGTTCTAAAAGCTCTAGTTTTTGCTCAAGTGTGGTCAGCAAAGGCGGAGCAGACGCCGGCCTTATTACCTTTCTAGGATGAGGCTCAAACGTAAAAACGGCCGACTGCGACCCCAGATGGCGAGCTCGCTGCTTCACGGTCTCCATGATCATCTGATGACCCAAATGAAGCCCATCGAAATTTCCAATAGTTACTATGCCTTGCTGGAATTCCGATGGGAAAACCTTACTCCCTTGAACGACCCTCACCCGTTAAACTCTCCATGTGCCTACGTTAGCTCGTCATTACTGCACCCGATACCTAGTGCATTTCATTGCGACCCTAGCCATCTTACTGGCCTTTGTCTTAATCGTAGAACTATTGCTCGATCTTGACGAAATTCTTGTCGTGCAATCGACCCCGATCGGAATATTACAGTTTGTAACCATCCGGATCACCGCTTTCTATCTGGTACATCTTATCCCTCTTGCGAGCTTCATAGGAGCCTATCTCACCACCGCACTGGCGGCGCGTGATCACGAGATCATTGCCATGAAAGCAGGAGGGATTTCGCCATTTACCTTAACCCGTGCAGTCCTTACGGGCACACTGGTCGTTACATTCGCTGGGCTCTTTGCAAATGAAACTATAGTCAGAAGCGCGCAAGAAAACCTCCAATCGGATTCGGGTGAAACAAGCGGCAGTCTTTCTCTTAGGCACGGTAGGATTTGGTACCACACAGGGCTCTACGTCTATAACATCGAAACCCTAGACAGCAGTGGAGTTCGCGGGGTAAGGATGTACAAAAGGGATCTAAGTGGCCGACTCGAGCAGTCCATACAAGCTGATCGAGGTCAACAGGTGGAAAATCAACTCTGGAGCTTCGAAAAGGTTACCGTCAGGAATTTTAATCCAAACCAACCTCGCACTCCACCTACCATTCGGAAAGCTAACCGAATACAGGTTCGCCTCGACCCACAGGCAAGCCCGGCAAACATAAGAACAAAGCTACTCCTAGAACCCCTTTCAACTCTCTTAAGCTCGCCGGGTAGAGACGATCCTATTATCCGAGCAAACATACACCGGAGAATTAGTGAGGTTCCTCTCATTTTAGCTCTTACTCTCCTTGCGGTACCTCTAGGTTTATCTGTTCAAAATGGGAGAAGCCTGGCAAAACCGGCGTTGGAAGGAGCATTAACAATCAGTGTATTTTTTGCATTTCGCGAATATGCTGGAGAATTAAGCATGTTGGGCCAGGGAATTGGTATCCTTTGGGGCAGCCTTGCCACTCTTTTCATCTATGCCGGGTTTCGCCTCTTAAAATCTGACCGGTAACTTCTCAATCTCCCTTTTTATGCAGCAGCCCTTCCTGAAAGTGCTTTAAATACGGATGATTAGGGGGCAATACTAAAGTTGCACCTTTGGAAAGCGTAGTTTTATAAGACTCTAAACTACGAAGAAAAGAAAAAAAGTCAGGAGCAAGCCTGTGAGCAGACGCATAAACTGCAGATGCCTTAGCATCCGCCTCGCCCTTAATTATCTCTGAATCTCGTTTCGCCTCAGCCACAATCGCCCTGCTGTTCCTGTCAGCCTCCGCCTTCAAAGTACGTGCCTCTTCCTCTCCTTCCGCTCGGTGTTTTCTAGCCAGCCGATCCCTCTCCGCCCTCATTCTTGCGTACACGTTCCCTTCTATACCTGCAGGTAAATCCGTTCGAGTGATCCTTACATCTCCTACTTCTATTCCCGAACCAGCAAGACTCTCTGCGGATTTTTCTGTGATCTCGTTCATAATCGCTTCTCTTCCATCCGTTACGACTTCTTTTAATGTCTGCCTACCAATAACCTCACGAACCTTCGCCCTCACTTCTCTATCAATTTGTGTTTCCGCCTCAGCCCTTCCCGTCGGAAAGGATTTATAAAAGAGCAACGGATCAACAATCCGCCAAATCGCATAGTTATCGACAACCAGCCTTTCTCGATCTCTTGTTTGAATAGTGTGAGGTCTAGAATTTAAATGCAGCCAACGACGGCTAAAAGTTCTCGTTTCTTGAAGTAAAGGCCAACGAAATGAGATGCCCGGGGTAGTAGGAGTGTCAGCGGGATTTCCTAGCAAGAGCAAAATCTTCTGCTCTCCCTCACGCGTTATAACCACAGGTCCTAAATTTCTTTCACCGAGATGAAGTAGAGCAGTCAAAAAGGCACCTGAGAATACGGCTAAAAGAAATAATCGAATCATTGACCTGTATCCGACGCTACTCCCTCTAATAGAGGCTTTAAGGGCAGGACTTGGTTCACCCCTCCTTCTACCACGATTATTTCAGATCCTTCCATAACTTCCTCCATGGCTTCCAGATAGAGCCGCTCCCGCGTAACGTGTGGCGCGCTTTTATATTCCTCTGTAAGGGCCTTAAAGCGAGAGGCATCTCCGGTCGCTTGCGCCAACTTCTCTTCCGAGTAAGCATGGGCAGATTGGACGATTTCAACCGCCTGAGCCCTAGCGTTAGGTAAGACCTCATTTACGTAACCTTCCGCCTCATTAATTTTGCGATCACGATCTTGAGCAGCGGCGATAACATCGTCAAACGCTTCTCTTACTGCTTCTGGTGGCTCCACATCCTGCAACTGGAGACTTCGAACCAGCAAACCTGCACCGTATTCGTTTAATATCCTTTGCAGTGTTTCAGAAGCCTCGAATTCCACTTCGGCCCTTCGATCAGAAAGCACTTCATCGATCGTGGTTTTCCCAACTACCTCACGAACCGCAGCTTGCGCAGCATCGCGCAATGTTTGCCTCCTGCTTGCTAGTCTGTACCGGGCAGAGAACGCATCGGAGATCCTGTACTGAACAATAAAATTGAGAATTACTATATTGTTATCCTTGGTCTGCATTGCCGAACTCGAAACATCTTCGTCTCCAGGAAACTCTTCTCGAACAATCGAATCCACCAGAATTATTTCTCTCCGCTGAAGAGGTGGGGGAAGATGAAAGTGAAGCCCTTCCCTAAGCTCGGTCTTCTTGTATTTGCCCATTTGAAAAAGCAAGGCAGCTTGCCCAGGCTCTAGTTTGTAGACACCTGAATAAGACCAAAATGCGAGCGCTCCTGTTATAAACAAAACTAGGACCGATATAAAAACCGGTCTCCCTGAACCTCGAAGCCGAGGAGCTTCGTCCTGATTCTCAACCATCGATACCTCTAGCGTTCTCCCTCTGACTCGCCTTTATTAAGAAATCTTGAAATCAAGTCGATGGGCAGGGGAAAAACAATTGACGAACTATTTTCGGTAGCGATCTCTGACAAAGTTTGCAGATATCGGAGTTGTATCGCTTCCGGCTGTGTCGCCAAAACTCTAGACGCTTCCGCAAGCCGTTCTGCCGCTTGAAACTCTCCTTCTGCATGAATAACCTTTGAACGTTTTTCCCGCTCTGCCTCTGCCTGTTTCGCCATTGCACGCTGCATATCTCCTGGAAGATCTATTTGCTTCACCTCAACAGCACGGACCTTCACTCCCCATGGCTCAGTTTGTTGGTCTATGATCTCTTGTAGTTGCCTATTTATGTCATCTCTCTCTGAAAGAAGCTCATCGAGCTCTGCTTGCCCGCAAACGCTACGCAATGTCGTCTGCGACAGTTGGGATGTACCGTACAAATAGTTTTCGACCTGGATGACAGCCTTCTCCGGATGTAAAACGCGAAAATAAAGTACTGCGTTGACCTTTACTGAGACATTGTCTCGTGTAATGACCTCCTGGGACGGAACATCCATCACGATTTCTCTTAGGCTTACCCGTACCAGTCGGTCGACTCCCGGGATAATCCACCTAATGCCCGCGTCTTTTACTCCATTGAATCGGCCAAACCGGAAAACTACTCCCCGCTCGTACTCTTGTAGAACGCGGATGCCAGCAAACAGCAAGGCACCAAGAATACCTACCAACAAAAACGGTGAAAAACTAAACATTTGGCCTCCTAATCCTCAAGCTTCGCTTGGCGAACGCGAAGCTCTAATCCTCTTACTTCTATAACTTCAACTCGCTCGCCTTCATTCAGCGGCGATCCACTACGTGCCTTCCAAAGCTCTCCCCTAACAGAAATCATCCCCTCAGGATTAAGAGCTTTGGTGACGCGACCCGTCATACCTATTAGCTCAGGCACCCCGGAAACTTGTGTCCGTGTCATGGAGCGGGCAGCTGCATAGGCCACCACCGCACCAAAGACAGCAAAGCCTAAAACAAGAGGAACAAGCACCGACCAAAAATCAACATTCAAGTCCGAAACTTCTGGGCGATCGAAAAGCATCGAGCCTCCTAGCAAAAGACATAGGATACCAGCAATGAAAAATATCCCGTAAGAGCCAATCACTACTTCTGCCACAAAGCATCCTAGCCCCACTGCCATAAGTAAAACCCCAACCCACGAAAACGGAAGAATCTGCATCGCGATTAGGCCCAAGAGAATGCAAATCCCACCGGCTATTCCTGGCAAAAGTAACCCCGGTTGATTGAACTCAAGATATAAGCCAGCGGCTCCTGCCAAAAGGAGGATCATTGCGACATTCGGGTCAACCAAAACGTTCAATACCCGAGTAAGCAAGGACATCTCCAGCTTTTTAATACTGCTTCCCGAGAGTTCTAAAACTTCTTTTCCTGAAAGAGAGGTAACCTCCCAACCGTCGAGCAAGGCAATAAGTTCAGCGCGGTCTTCTGCAATTAAGTCGATAACACCGATTTCGAGCGCTTCAGGAGCAGTAATCGCGACAGAGTCACGTACGGCCTTCTCTGCCCATTCCACGTTCCGCCCTCTTCTTTCGGCAATTGATTCTATAAATGCTGCCAAAAGATTTTCGGCTTTTTGAGCGCTGTAGTCCTTCGGTCCTTCTTTGCCATCTTGGTCTTGTTGTGGCTTTCCGCCGCCGCCGATGCCAACTGGATGCGCCGCACCGATACTCGATCCTGGGGCCATCGCAGCAATGTGAGCTGCCATAGTGATAAACGTTCCTGCCGAACCCGCCCAAGCACCGCGCGGAGAAACATAAACCACGATAGGTATGTTGGAGTTGAGCATCGCCTGGATAATGTCTTTGGTGGAGGCTACGAGACCGCCAGGAGTATCTAGCTCGATTACGAGAAGGGCCGAACTCTCCTCCTCACTTTGTCGAATAGCTTTTTGCAAGTAGTCTGAAGAAGCCGGATTGATGGAACCCGAGATTTGCGCCAGAAAGATAGACCCTGTGCGCACGGTTGGAACTAAAGTAGATTCCTCTGGACTACTGCCAGCAAAATTCGACGCAAACCCAAACGAAACCATGGCAGCAAAAAACAAGATCGCTCGTCGAAACCTCGCAAGCCAGAGCGAATTAGAGCTCATCAGCGGGTCAACCTAAGTTTCTTTATCCTATCGAGGATGTTCCCAGCAACTTCTTGTTTCGTTTGAAGCGGGAGCTCTTCGATTGATCCATCTGGTGTAATAAAAACAACGGCATTTGTATCAGACTCGAATCCAGCATCACTGCGACTAATATCATTTGCAACCAACAAGTCACAGCCCTTGGATTTAATTTTCTTGCGTGCTGCTGCTACAAGGTTGTGGCTTTCTGCAGCAAAACCGACCACAACCCTATTGTTCTTAATTGCTGAAACCTCCGCCAAAATATCGGGATTTCTAAGGAGCTTAAGATTGATTGTATCCCCCTCTACTTGCTCCTTCTTTATTTTTCGTGTCTCCGACACTGCGGGCCTAAAGTCTGCTACCGCTGCGGCCATTACAAGAGCCGAGGATTTCTCAAATTCGGCTTTGACGGCAGTTCTCATTTCTAATGCCGTTTCTACTGCCACTAGCGAAACCCCTTCCGGTGCGGAAAGAGAAGTCGGCGCTGAAATTAACACGACATCTGCTCCTCGGCGTATTGCTTCCTTGGCGACTGCGTAACCCATCTTCCCCGAAGATCTATTTGTAAGACTGCGTACAGGATCAATTGGTTCCCTTGTGCCGCCAGCAGTTACCAAAATTCTCTCGCCCTTTAGACTACCTGGTGCATGAAATCCGTAAGCTGCCCTGAAAATATCAGAAGCCTCGGACATTCTGCCCATTCCTTGCCAGCCACAAGCGAGGTCACCAGCCTCGGGGCCAACGAAAACCACTCCACGTTCTTTAAGGACCTTTACGTTTTTTATCGTCGAAGTGTTTTCCCACATGTTGACATTCATTGCTGGTGCCAGCACGATTGGAGCCGTCGTCGCCAGTAAAACTGTCGTGACGAGATCATCCGCAATCCCTAGAGCCTGTTTGGCCATCAAGTTCGCCGTAGCGGGCGCAACCACCACCACGTCGGCCCAATCGGCCAAGTCTATATGGCCGATATCGCCCTCTTCAGACGGTTCGAGCAAGCTGATACGAACCGCTTCTCCCGACAAAGTCTGGAGAACTAGCGGTGAAACGAACTCCTTAGCGGATTCCGTCATGGCACAACGAACATGCGCTCCTTCACGGCGAAATTCCCGAACGAGTTCCGGAATCTTGTATGCAGCGATACCCCCAGAAACGAGCAAGAGGACATTTGGCTCTGCTGGCAAGCTGCTTCGCCCTCCACCTTCCTCAAGAAAAACCATTTTAGACCCCGTAGACACCTTTCTCCTATGATCGCAGCTTTCTAACGAGCACCTACCTGCGAACTAGCTATTTATTGTAGCCCTCAGGGATTTTCTGTCGTAATCCCACGGGGTAACAACACGCCTAACCCAACTTATTTCTTAACGCCTCGGCAACATGTGGCGAAACCCACGCAGAAATATCGGTGCCGAACCGCACTAGCTCCTTTAGCCGAGATGAACTGACATAAAGAAAATCCTGGCTCGTCATCATGAACAGAGTCTCGATTTCAGGGTAGAGATGCTTGTTCATTAATGTCATCTCGAACTCATACTCGAAATCGGCCATTGCTCTCAGGCCACGAATGACCGACTTGGCTCCTCGCTCCTTTGCATAATCCACGAGCAAACCATCAAAGGCCGTCACTTCTACGGTTGGCATATTCGCACATGCCTTTTCGAGAAGCTCAAGGCGTTCTTCAGTCGTAAAAGTTCCTTGCTTTGCCACGTTATTAGCGACTGCCACAATCAATTCTGGAAAAATCTCGCGAGCACGATTGATGAGATCCATGTGACCATTGGTCACGGGATCAAAGCTCGCAGGAAAAAGCGCCCTTCCAGGCTCAAGCCTCCCGCTCATAATCCTTTCCTCCTCACCCTAACCTCCTCCAACTGGCCTGCAAAAAGCCGGACTTTCCCCGGATTCCGCATTGTAACGAGTGATTCGCGTCTGACCGTAGCTCCGCTCATCAAGAACCTTGAACCCCGGCGCCTTAACCAAATCTTCAGCCGCTGAATTCTCAAGAATAGCTTCTCCACCCACTTCAAGTAGGGGCAGTACCCCAACAAGGGCGTTAAGAGACAACTCGGACCCATAAGGAGGGTCAAGGAACACCAAGTGGAAGGAAACCCCCGCAGCTTGGAGGCGTTGGAGCTCTGCTTTGGCGGTTCCCTTAATCACTTGGCAACGATCTTCAAGTTTCAGGGAATTTATGTTCGCCCTCACAGCAGTGATAGCTGTCGAGGCTCGGTCGACAAAAACTGCAGACTTCGCGCCACGAGAAAGTGCTTCGAGACCCAGCGAGCCGGACCCAGCAAACAAATCGAGAACACGACGACCCTCTAGGTCCCCGAGGCGAGAGAACAAAGATTCCCTCACCCGATCAGCCGTTGGCCTTGTCGATCGGCCTTTAGGCGCCAAAATGCGGCGTCCTCCGTATTTTCCTGCCACAACCCTCATTACCATCTTCCCGAATAAAATAATTATGCGTTGCTGTAACGATAGATACTCGCTTAGAATGCGCGACTCGCGACAAATTCGAAAGCAAAAGTTGCCGCAAACATTTCTAAAAAATCAAAACTTCTAATCACCGATTGGAGAAAGACATGACCAGCGCTTCGCTAAAACGCCAAAAACGAAAGCTCGCAGAAAGGTTGGCGATAGTGAGGGGCACCCGGTCGCAAAGACAGTTCGCGCGGGAACTAGGAGTCTTCCAACAAAATATTAATCGATATGAAAATGGAACGACTCCCCACGCAGATTTCCTTATGCAACTGGCCTTAAGAGAAGGCATCTCGATAGATTGGTTGCTTTTGGGACGGGGAAAAATGAAAAAAGCCCGTTAATTTCACTCCCTCAAAATAGACACAAAGTTGTCTATGGCGATTGCTATATCGTCATCAGATGCACTTTGTCCATTGATCAGAACCGAGAAAGTAAGGCCGTCACCTCCGGGTCCTACAGCATAACCCGAGAGCCCCATCGCTCCCGAAATCATCCCTGTCTTCGCGCGAATTTGAGCGCCTCCCCTTGCTAGTCTCTCCTTGAGCGTCCCATCTAAACCTCCAATAGGGAGGCTTGATTTAAACTCGGCCCCAAAGAAAGTCGATTCCTGTGCTCTTTGAAGTATATCCACAAGAATTCTTGGAGAAAGTCTGTTTTCGCGACTCAAACCTGATCCATCAACCCAAATCGCCGAGTTCAAATCGACACCGAATCGAGAAATTTCTTCGCGAGCAGCTTCGATCCCTTTGGCCCAGGTACCAGGTTTTCCTTTCCGAGAAGCGCCAAGCCCCTTTATTAACATTTCCCCGATATTGTTATTACTCCATTTCAAAAAACGTTGAACGGCTAAAGATAGGGGTTGGCCATGAAAGGCCAGAAGCTTTTGCACGCATTCCCCTTTGCCCACCCGGACCGTCCCGCCGATTGAAATTTGCAATGCTGCCAGATGCATCTTAAAGACGGAACCTGCGTACCTTACCGGATCTGCCACATTCCGATAAAAGCTCACAGGGACGGAATGAAGGGACATCTCACCCGAAACATGAACCTCTTCAATATTTTCTTTTTTTACCCGCGAAACCCTTAGCCGGGACCCTAGACCACCTCCCATTTTTGCCGTATTTACCGGCACTAAATAAGGAACTGATGGGTCAATCAAAACCTGCGGTCTGCTTCCTATAGATTTAATCGGTGCCAATACCACCTGAAACGCTCCGTAATTCGTTGCAAGTGCCACAACACCACTATGGTAAGCTCGATCTGTCACTTCCCCCCAGAATGGATGATGCGCTTCTTTATCGAATAATGAGGCATCTAAAAACACATCTCCGGTTATTCCCCGAAGCCCCTTGAGCCTAAGATCTGCAGCCAACCTCCACCATTCTTCAGAAGTCAGTAGGGGGTCTCCGCCACCGCGCAGGCAAAGCTCCCCGACGTCTCCTTGGCTATCTGGAGTCTTGTCCGATTCCACCATAGTCGTAAACCGGTGAGCCACCCCCCAATGCGACAGCGCTGCCACTGCCGTCAATATTTTCGCATTTGAGGCAGGAACAAAGTTCCGATTTGCCCGAAAGTCGAACAGAACCTTCCGATCTCGATT
Organism: Deltaproteobacteria bacterium UBA6930; assembly: GCA_002450755.1. GTDB lineage: Bacteria > Myxococcota_A > UBA9160 > UBA9160 > UBA6930 > UBA6930. Next base: position 20,288 of record DKAI01000174.1, on the reverse strand, counting down.
TCGAACTACGAGTGCACCCACTTCCGCCTGAACAAGCGCAGGTACCGAAAGGGCTTCAGAAAGGCGAGCCTCCAGATTTTGCGCGAAGCACGGCGTTCCAAGTCCACCTGTCAAAAAGAATAAGACAAGAAAGAGCAACGCTCGCATCTCTACTCCCACTTAGTCAAGCTAGGCCCAAAGCCCGTCGGGCAAGTCAATAGCGAATTCCTCGACTTGACGAACTGGATTTTATACTCCACGTTGGACTCCAGCAATTCACTGATTGAATCAACGCAACAGCCCTTCTCAGGGGACACGCAGTGTTATTGAATTGGATCTGGCTTTTTCTAGTTTTAACCTCCGTGCTTTTTGCGGCTTGGACCGGTCGCATGAGTGCCGTTTCGGCTGCTTCATTAGAAAATGCCAAATCTGCGATTGAACTCATTATCGGACTAACGGGTGGAATGATGTTCTTTCTCGGCCTCGTTCGCATAGCCTCTGAAGGCGGTCTGCTGCGAGGAATAATACGATTTTTAAGCCCTGTCCTCAGACGCTTGTTTCCAGAGCTCCCGCCAGACCATCCTGCGATGAAATCTATGACGATGAACTTTGCTGCCAACATTCTTGGTCTAGGAAATGCTGCAACTCCGTTCGGGCTAAAAGCAATGGTCGAATTGAATAAAGACAACCCTAGCCCAGGATCAGCCACTAACTCAATGGCGCTTTTTTTAGCCATCAACACCTCGTCTATAGTCCTGCTTCCGCCAACCGGAACAGTTATGGTCCGCCTTGCCGCTGAGTCTTCGGCGCCATTTGCAATTTGGCTTCCTACGTTGTTTGCGACAATTTGTTCCACAATCGCTGCCGTCACCGGCTGCCTTTTGTTGCAACGCCTTCCCTTCTTCCGGCCTCGAAAGCTTGAACTCGAGAACGAAATTCCCTCAGAGGAAACAATCCCCGAAACCGAAGGACTAGATTCACTTGAAGATTCTAAATCTTCTGAGTCTCCTTTTAAAAAATGGCTCGCCATTGCTTTTATGGCTGTAATTGTTTTAGGTCTAAGTCTCGAAGCACGAGAACTTTTAAATACCGATGGAAGCAAAGCACTCCTTCAGGCAGTCTCGAGAGACTGGGTACTTCCGATGCTGATTGCTACCTTCGTTCTGATTGGGTTTAGCGGTGGTGCACGTAGTTACGATGCTCTAGTCGCAGGAGGCAAAGAAGGCCTCACAGTGGCGATGAAAATCGCCCCTTATCTTGTAGCTATAATGACCGCTGTTGGAATGTTCCGCGCGTCAGGAGCGTTAGAACTTTTAGTCTCGTGGATCGATCCTATCTCGAGCAGTCTCGGCGTACCAGCGGAAGCATTGCCCATGGCTCTACTTAGACCACTATCTGGTTCCGGTGCTTTCGGTTTAATGGCGGAAATAATTAACGAACATGGACCCGATAGCTATGTCGGTTACTTGGTGAGTACCCTTCAAGGTTCAACAGAAACTACCTTTTATGTCCTTGCTATTTATCTCGGTGTAGTAGGAATCCGAGATTCTCGTCATATATTGCCAGCCTGTCTTATTGGTGATTTTGCAGGTCTCTTTGGAGCAACCCTAGCCTGCCGTGTCTTTTTCGGATGACAAATGCTCTCGATATAGAAAACTTCATAAGACAAAAGCTGAGCAGACGAGTTTTAAGCTCGGTTAACCTTCAACCGGGATTAGGTTTCCGCAAGTTTCTCCGTGTTAAGCTTGACGGAGAGCCCAACACCATTGTCGCGAGGATTTCGCCAAAAAGTCCCTCGCCAGAGCATGCTCAAGAACCGCCGCTAGAACCACTGCGATCAATCCTTCAGCAAGCAAAACTGCCTGTACCCAAAAGTTTCGGATCAAAAGAAGACGGGACCCTGGAATTGTTAGAGGACTTGGGCGACACGACTTTAGAATCTTATGTTAAGTCATTGAATTCTAAAATGATTGAGGACCTCTACAAAAAGATTCTTTTGGTCCTCCCAGCACTCCAAAACATCAAACCTCTCGATACTCTCCCCGCCTTTCAACGTCGGCTTGACACCGAACTCCTTGATTTCAAAGCTCAACTTTTCGCAAAGCACGTTCTAGGAAAGGCCCACTTAGAAACTGTCAGGTCGGCGTTCGCATGCGTGGCGGAATATCTTGACGACGCCCCCTTCCGTCTTGCGCATCGAGACTTTCAAAGTCAAAATATAATGGTTGAAAACAGGCCCATCGACGAAATGATTCCTCGATGGATCGACATTCAAGGGGCCTTTCTTGCACCACCCGAATACGACGCAGTATGCCTCCTTCACGACTCGTATGTAAAACTCGAAAAGAAAACAATCGCTCGTCTTAGCGAAGAAGTAAGACTTTCTCTTCCTGACCAGCCAGAAAAAGAAGTCTTTACTCGGCGCTTTAACCTATTAACCCTAACGAGAAAGAGCAAAGATTTCGCTCGCTTCATTGAAGCCAAAACATTAAGAAACGATAATCGCTATTCAAAGTATTTGGATTATACCTGGAAAAAGATACTGACGGCTTCACGTGATTGTGCGTCACTAGATTCACGCCTTGAAAAACTATGGAAACACCTCTCTCAAATAAAAGGAACACCAACGAAATGAGAGGCATGATCGTAGCCGCAGGTCTGGGAAGCCGCCTATCTCCGCTAACAGAATTTTACCCGAAACCCGCGCTACCAATTAGAGGGATCCCCTTAATTGCGCACGGCTTAACATACCTTAAAAGCCAGGGCGTCACTGAGGTCGTAATCAACACTCATCACCTCGCGGAAGTGCTTGAGCGAACGGCCCGAGAATGGTGCCCAAAAGGCATCAAACTCTTCTTCTCCCACGAGGATCGACTCTTAGGTACTGGTGGAGGAATTGGGAGTAACTGGGATTTTCTCAGAGAGAGCAAACCAGCCGTTGTAATCGGGGGAGATATGCTCATCGACTTTGACCTTAAACCAATGCTCCATCAACATCAAAACAAAGAAGCGCTAGCAACGCTGCTCCTAAAGGAAGACGATCGTTCTCTCGAGTTCGGCTCCATTGGAATAGATGAGCTGAACTGCATACGCAGAGTCTCCCAGCGATTCCACGTTAACGACTCCACAACCGATAACGGTTGTATCCCAAGCCCGAAGGGCCTCGTTTCCTCAGAATCTCAGTCAGGCCTCTATACATGGGTAAACCTTATTGATCCGCGAGCGTTCGATTACTTACCGAAACTCCAAACCTTTAGTCACTTGGACGACTGGCTCTTACCTATACTCCATACTAGTCCAAGCTCGATTCAAGCTTGGCTAGCGCAAGGTACGTCTTGTAGTTGGCAACCGGTAGGAACCATTCTCGAGTACTGGAATGCAAACCTTGACCCAATAAAGCTCAGTTACTCGGAACAAAAACAACTGCAACTAAAATCAACCATTGACGGTAAAAGCCAGTCGATAATTGGGCGTAACACAATTATTAGCCCTCACGCAACGCTCGACAAGATGGTCATCTGGGATAACGAAACCGTACCTGCTGGAAACTATCAGAATGGGATCTTCGCATTTGGAAAATTCCACGAGACACCATCTATTCCTCGGGAATTCAGGAGAAGAACAAATGAATAGCGTTCTTTTTGTAGGAACCTCTGATGCATTCGGCGCAGGAGGTAGAAGGCAGTCTGCCTATCTCCTTCGGGGAGAATCGGGAACTGTACTATTGGATTGCGGAGCAACAACCTTAACTGGCCTGTCAGCGTTAGGCGTGGAACGAGAAGAAATAGATCTGATTTCAATCTCTCATTTTCACGCCGATCATTTTTCTGGAATCCCTTCTTTCATACTAGCTTCGACTTACGAAGACAGACGCAAGAAACCTCTTTTTATCGCTGGACCTATCGGAATTGAAGATCGAATTCGTAAAGCTTCCTCAATTCTTGGACATCCTATAAATAACGCTAACCGCCACTTTCAGTTGAACTTTATCGAGCTTGTAGCAGGGGCCCACTATTCTATTGGACCTGCCACCCTTACTCCTTTTGCGACATACCATCCGCCCGAGGTAAAACCCCACGGTTTTGTAGTTTCTATTAGCAAAACGCAAGTCGCGTACTCTGGCGATACTGGATGGTTCGGGGAGCTACCAAGTAAGGTTGCAGGATCCGACTTATTCATTTGCGAGTGCACACAACTTGAACCTAACTATCCCTACCACCTTAGCCTCGACGAACTATCCGACAATTCTCATAAATTCGATTGTGGACGACTGATACTGAGCCATCTAGGCTCAGCAATGAGATCGCAAAGCGAGCACCGCGGATTTGAAATTGCCGATGACGGCCTACTTGTAAACCTTTAAACCTGGTCTACCAGGAACAATTTCTCCAAGAACTAGCTCTTCGCTCGCCCCTGTACATGCAGGTAAATGGTTAGGAATACCTAGCAATGCATTTCTTCCCATAAGAGAAAAAGCCATCGCCTCTGCAGCATCTGGCGGAACCCCGTGATCATTCATGAAATCGAGCGTGAGGCCTCCGGAAGCGGAGGCTATTCTATCGATTAAATGACTATTCTTCACCCCTCCTCCCCCAACAATCATCCGGTCAATCGGTCCAGCATCAATTAGAAACTTGGCACAAGCATTGGAAATGGCCATTGCGGTAAATTTAGACAACGTTGCCAGCAAATCTTCCACCGATTTCCCTTCTCGTCGGCTCCGATCCAACCAATACTGAGCCTTAACGGGCCCGTAGTGTTCTCTTCCAGTTGATTTCGGTGGGCGTCTCTCTAAATACGGGTCATCCAACATCTCCTGGAGCCACTCAGATTGGACAGATCCCTGAGCCCCAAGTCGGCCATCGCGATCGAAGCGATTATTGGGGTCCGTCTGTTGTATTACACAGTCCATCAGAACATTGGCCGGCCCAACATCGAAAGCCATTACATTCTGAGATCTCCGACCTGGGGGCAACCAAGTAACATTCGCAATCCCACCGAGGTTCAAAACAACCCTGTTCTCAAATAAATCGGAAAACATGGAGTAATGGAAGAAAGGAGCTAACGGAGCCCCTTCCCCTCCGGCTGCTACATCACGCGTGCGAAAATCAGCAACAGTAGTGCAGCCAGTAAGTTGGGCAATTACCGATGGATCACCGATCTGGAGCGTTGCATTACTTTCGGGAAAATGGCCAACTGTCTGACCGTGGGTTGCTATTGCCACCTTCGCCATCCCTTCTTGAGAAATACCAGCTTGATCGGCGACTACAATGGCTGCTTCAGCAAATTTTCGGCCCAGCAAAACATCTAATAAAGATAACTCTCGAATGGCGTCTTTTCCCTCAAGTCTTCCAGCAGCAAGATTATGAATTCTCTTCTGCAACTCGAGAGAAAAAGGCACCTCGATGAATGCAAGGAGCTCGTAAGGCGAAGCGATTGCCTCCTCAGGCCACGAAACGATCGCCGCATCTATGCCATCAGCTGAAGTTCCCGACATGAGGCCGATAACGTACAAGCTTGCCCTCCTTAACTTCGCTGAAAAGACGGACTTGAATTTTCTGCTAACACTCTAGATAACACAAACTCTCTGAATTCGTTGACACTGAATAAAGACGAACGAATAATCGGCCACTTGGAAGAGGATTCAAAGGAGGTGCTTAGTTTGTTGGAATCTAACCGTGCTCAAGGAGGACTGATTTGTGCAGCCAGTCTTCTTGTGGCCTTAATCTTTATTGCTGGATTACTCTCCGGGAGCTGGTGGGCGGTTGCCATACCTGTAGCCCTCTTGTTGAGTTTCGTTATAGGACTCGTCTTCTGGGTTGGATGGACAATAATGACTGTAGATGTTCAGACTGAAGACGTTGAGGCGTCCCGTGAAGTTGACAAGCAAAGCGAAGACACCCTTGATCCAAAAGAATGAAAGTCGCACTCCTAACCTACCGTGGAAACATGTTCTGTGGAGGACAGGGGATCTACGCGAGTTATCTTGCGAAGGCTCTTAACGCTCAGGGAGTTGATGTCGACGTCATTTCCGGGCCTCCTTTCCCTGAAGTACCCTCCAAAGTGCCTCTTCAAAAAATTCCCAACAATAATATATTTGGCACTCGGCTCAGCAAGTGGGCCCGAGAAAGGAACCCTCTAAAGCTTCTCACCCCTCTTTCAGCATGGGAGGCTTTGGTTTCCAGAGTAGGAGTCTTCCCTGAAATGCAGACTTTTAGCCTGCGCGTTCTCCGCGAATGGCCCAGGCTACAGAAAGAAAAAAAGTACGACATTGCGATAGACAACCAATGTTTGGGATGGGGCCTCTTAGGTCTCCAGGTATTCAAAACTCCGGTAGTCGGTCTAATCCATCACCCGCTTCACATCGACAGAGCTGCTGACTTTGCGATTGACTCGAAATGGTCTCAACGAATTCGTCGAACTCTCTATTTTCCCCTTTTCATGCAGGAAATAGTCGCGCCGCGCCTGCAACAGGTGGTCACAGTGAGCCAGGCCTCTCGAAAAGAAATCTCTAAATATTTTAAAATTCCGGAACAAAATATTGAAGTCATACTAAATGGGACCGACACGGACACATTCCGACCTGAGCCCACCATCAAAAAGGACTTCGACCTAATATTTGTAGGTCGAACAGAAGACCGAAAAAAAGGCATATCGACCCTTATTGAAGCACTTCGATATTTACCACACGTTAAACTGAACATCGTGGACGGTAGAATCCCAGAAGATGGCCTTGCTCTCCGCGCTATCCAGCGATTCGGAGTCGGGAATCAAGTCACACTAAGAAGGAACATGCTTTCAAAAGACGAGCTTGTAAAAGAATACTGCTCAGCAAAACTTGCTGTTGTTCCATCGTTGTATGAAGGATTTGGCTTTCCTGCTAGCGAAGCTATGTCTTGCGGACTTCCCGTCGTAGCAAACGACGCTGGGGCTTTACCTGAAGTCCTCGGTACTGATGAGACCTGTGGAGCATTAGCTCCACCCAACGACCCCAGAGCCTTGTCGGAAAAGATAAGTCTCTTTTTGAATGATCCTCAAAAACTGGGTATTGCTGGTCAAAATGCCAGAAAGCGCGTGTTAAGAATGTTCCAATGGGACGTAGCCGCCAATCGATGGATCACTACTCTCGAAGATACTTTGCGTGTTACTCACGGTTGACCTTACAAGGCTACAAATTGTTAAGGGACAAGTCTTGCTGGATGCCGGATGCGGAGAAGGACGTCATTGTGAAGGGGCCCTCGAACTAGGAGCGAAGGTTGTCGGTTTTGACCTGAACTCTAAAGCCCTGACGCAGGCAGCGACCAGGCTTTTAGGAAAATCGAACGGGTCTAGCTTCCTTAAGGCTGACGCTCTTACGCTACCCTTCACAGATGAAAGCTTTGATCGAATTATTTGCTCTGAAGTAATGGAGCATGTTGAAAATTACAAAATTGCAATCACGGAACTTTACCGAGTAATTAAGCCCGGTGGACGAATTGCAGTCACGATCCCTACCGAACCTACAGAGCTGCTCTACCTCGCGCTGTCGACCGACTACTTCGAAACCCCAGGGGGTCATATAAGAATTTTCAAGCCTAGGACGCTCGCTTTGAGCCTTCAAAAAGCGGGCTTCATAGACATTACTGTTGGATTTGCCCATGCCTTTCACTCTCCGTATTGGGCCTTGCGTTGTCTCGTAGGCCTTTCATCCGCCGATCAAAATAAGTGGGTAATACTCTTTCGGAAGCTACTACTAGAAGCCACAAGATCTCTTCCGGCGCAACGAATTGAAAAGTTGTTTAATTATGTTTTCCCAAAAAGTCTAGTACTTTACGGTCGTCGCAGAGATTCCACATGAGGGATTCAATTCGCGTCGCAATACTTTGCTATCGCGGAAACATGCTTTGTGGGGGACAGGGTGTCTACCTCTGGAACCTCTCCCGCGCGCTAAACCAACTAGGGCATACCGTAGAGGTGTGGACAGGCCCTCCCTATCCCCACACCCTGCCTGCTCAAGTCCAAGTCAATCGCGTAATCGGACACGAATTTTGGGCAAAATGGTTTGTTGGAGATCCGCTCAACTTCTTACCTGAAAACCCCTACGAAAGTTTTACACCCCTGGGTTTTTATGAGCTCGCAAGCAGCAAACTCGGTTTTTTGCCAGAACCCGCCCTTTTCTCACTGAGAGTCTTTAAGCAAATTTCAGCCCGTTGCGCCGACTTTGACATCGTTCACGACGTCCAGTCCCTTGGTTGGGGACTGCTCGGAATTCGTCGGTTAGGACTGCCCGTCGTGAGCACAATTCATCACCCTCTAAGCATCGACCGCAGAGCGGCCTTTCGAACGGACCGAACTCTGCGCGATCTAATAGGAACGGTGAAATTTTTCCCCATTGGCATGCAAGCCTTTGTTGCGAGACGACTCGATCACATCCTTACCTCCTCTACCTCAGGGAAAAAGGCATTGGCAACCGATTTTGGAGTCAAATCAACTCAGATGAGTAACGTATCGAATGGTGTTGACACTAACATTTTTACTCCAGGAACTGATCGTCGTCACAGCAATCAGATCCTATGCGTCGCAAGAGCCCGAGATCCTAACAAGGGAGTTGCTGACCTAATACGCGCAATGCGCTTCCTACCTAAGTCATCTCAACTACTTTTAATTGATAGCCCTGACAAAAGTAATCCTGCCCGCCTCTGGGCGAAGGACGCTGGCTGTCTCGATCGACTTGAAATCCGAGGCAATCTCTCTACAAGGGAACTAGTAACTGCGTATCAACGAGCGACTGTAGTCGCGGTCCCCTCCCACTACGAAGGTTTTGGCCTTCCCGCAGTCGAAGCGATGGCGTGTGGAGCTCCAGTTGTGATCACATCAGGGGGAGCACTGCCGGAGATAGCCGGTGAGGTAGCCGCAAGTATTGTGCCAAGCGGTAGACCCGAGGTCCTTGCCAAAGCCCTTCGCGATTTAATAGAAGGCGACTCCGCCAAACGATTGGCCTTTGGGCAAGCAGGTACTACATCTGCGAAGAATCGTTTCTCCTGGACAGCAATCGCAGAAAAGACGGTAAACATTTACCGTCAAGTCATAGAAGAACGCCGAGGTCTTCCTGTTACGACCAAGACATCAGCCAACTGAGGCAACCGACGAGCTAACCTATCGGCAAGTTCCAATACAATCCTTGACGTTCTAACGCTTCTCCGAGCAAGCCATCTCGAATAAAGCTCGAGCCCCCATCCAAGAGAAACACCTCTGATATCCTCTATTGAAAGGTGGCGGGAAAGCTGTCCCAGAAGCAACTCGGGGTCATACCGAGTAAAATGGTCGGATGGAACCTCGAATGGCCTTCGAATCCCATAACGGCCTCGAGGTAAAACCAAGTCGACTGATCTTGCGATCCGACAGGACAATGACTCGAAGTTAGCAACAGCTACCACAATCCTCCCTTCGCATTTGACGACTCGGGTAAATTCAAAAATAGCAGCATCGGGATTTTTAAAATGATCTAAAGACCCTTTACAAAGAACCACATCAAGTGTCCGATCAGCAAACGGCAGAGCTTCTCCCCAAGCTTGAACCCAGCTCACCTGGCTACCATAAGTTTCGCGAGCCCAATTCATCATTCGTACCGAGGGATCTGCTCCAAAACTGAACGCTCCTTTGCTTGCAAGGGCAAAAGCATCTTGACCAAACCCGCTTCCCACATCAAGAATCCTCTTTGATCGGGGATCTCCACACGCCGCCAAACATAACTGGGTCATATTTCGAAAAAGAAAATCAGAATCCCGAGATTGAGAAGCTGGAACAACACTCGTCATATCCCGCTCGAGGTCCTCAACTCGCACAAAACACTCCCCGCCGAAACTAATCGCCTTTTCCGTCTATTTGACTTATCGCTCGACCAAAAGAGAAGCTTAAATGAACATTCTTATCCAACTGCAGGCAAGTAGACTAGCTAAACAGCAAAGAATTTTAAGATTCGGAAAAAGGCAAATAGAGCACCAGTCCTAAAAAAACCACCTCGATTCTTTGAGGACCTCTGAAATGAGAACCGAGCTACTCGCTCTGGTGTAGAATTGAACCGTGCCAAACAACATAACCACCCCTCCCAGCAGCACGTGGGCTGCGTTACTGGATCATGCCCTGACCGAAGACCTCGGTATAGGCGACGCGACGAGCCAAGCAGTACTTGATCCCTTTTTGAAAATTTCCAGCCGCCTTGAGGCTAGAGAAAGTCTAGTTGTATGCGGCTTAGAACTCGCTGAAGCCACATTTAGGCAACTAGATGAGACAATCCGCTTTGAAAGCCACTTAAGAGATGGGAGCAGCGCTTCTGCTGGTAGTGTAGTCGCGACTATAGAAGGCACCGCGATCGCTATCCTTGCTGCAGAGCGCACTGCGTTAAATTTTATTCAAAGGATGTCGGGGATTGCAACGGAGACCAAACGTTACGTTTCTGCTGTATCAGGGACTGGAGTCACCATAGTGGACACCAGAAAGACCGTCCCCGGTTGGAGAGTCCTTGACAAGTACGCAGTTCGCGTAGGAGGAGGAAGAAACCATAGGTCAGGACTTTATGATGCGATTTTAATCAAAGACAACCACATAGCAGCAGCGGGGAGTGTCGGAACAGCAATTCAAATGGTCAAGGACGCTGCGGCTGAACACCTTTGGTTACAAGTAGAAGTGGAAAGCCTCGAGGATGCCGAAGAAGCAGTTGGGTACGGAATAGATTCTCTTCTGCTTGACAATCGAAGCGTCTCTGAATTACGCGAATTTGTTAAACAGTTTGGCGCATCATGCATTCTCGAGGCCTCTGGTGGAGTTACCTTAGAGACGGTTAATGAAATCGCCAAAACTGGAGTTCACAGAATTTCAATCGGAGCTCTTACTCATTCTGCTAAAGCAGCGGACTTAGCATTAGAGGTAAACGACTTGCGAAGGAAAACACCCGATGCCTCCTAAACTCTTGGCTGTTGACGTTGGAAACACCAACGTATCCCTTGGCCTCTTCGAATATGACGAGAAAAAAGGAAACTTGGCAGAACACTGGCGAATAGGTACGCGCAGAGATCAAACTTCCGACGAATTAACTTTAGTTCTACGCTCACTCTTTGAAGCAGGGCATAGGAATATTCAAGATGTCGATCATGTAATAATATCTAGTGTAGTTCCTCCCCTGGTGCCCATTTGGGAACGCGTCTGCTTAAAATTATTCCCCACCCGCCCTCAAATAGTCGGACCTGGAATCCGTACTGGTATGCCCGTCCGTTATGAGAACCCTCGAGAGGTGGGAGCGGATCGAATCGTTAACTCCGTTGCAGCCTATGAGATCGCAGGTGGTGCCGTCATTGCAGTTGACTTTGGAACAGCTACAACTTTTGACTGCGTCTCGTCCAAAGGAGAATACCTTGGTGGAGCGATATTCCCGGGTGTCCACATCTCGATGGAAGCCCTATTCGAGAGAGCATCAATGCTCCACCGCGTGGAGATTGTTCGTCCACCGAGTGTAATAGGAAGAACTACCACCGCATCATTGCAATCTGGACTACTTTACGGATATGCGGGAATGGTCGACGCCATGGTAACACGAATCCAGGAAGAGCTAACAGATACCCCCGATGTCCTTGCAACGGGCGGACTCGCTCAAAGAATTTCCGAAGAAAGCAAAACCATTCGAAAGGTAGAGCCGTTTCTAACCCTCGAAGGACTGCGAATCATTTTCGAAAAAAACCAAACAAATCGAGAACAGTAATCGCCCTTCACGATCATCCCACAGTAGACAATTAGTGGAAAAATTTTTCGATCGATTCCCACGGGAGACCCAGCGATTCTCCAACTCCCTCACAAACGAGATGGCCATCCCAAGTATTCACCCCCTTGGCTAAAGCAGGGTCGGCTCGAATTGCTGCTTCTACTCCAAATTGAGCAATAGCCTCAATGAAGGGGAATGTTGCATTCGTCAGAGCAAAGGTTGACGTGCGGGGTACAGCGCCGGGCATATTAGAAACTCCATAGTGAATAACGTCATGGAGCTTATAAACAGGATCGGAATGCGTGGTGGGCCTGATAGTTTCAACACAGCCCCCCTGGTCAACCGCGACATCAACCACGACGCTGCCCGTCTCCATTTTCTTTACCATCTGCTCGGTTACAAGTGTTGGCGCCCGCCTTCCATGTGTATAGACCGCACCAATTACAAGATCACTCTCGAGAACTGATCTTTCGATATTAAATGGGTTTGAGAAAAGTGTGTTGAGCTCGCCGTGGAAGATATCGTAGATGTACGCAAGTCGACGAAGATCAATATCTAGGACATCGACCTCAGCTCCTAGCGCGTGTGCCACCCTCAGCGCATTTATACCAACAATGCCACCACCCACCACCGTTACTCTCCCTCTCATCACTCCAGGAACTCCACCAACAAGGAGCCCTTTGCCCCCTCGGTTTTTCTGGAGCAAAGTAACGCCAATTTGAGTGGCAAGCCTACCAGCCACTTCACTCATAGGCGCTAAAACTGGAAATGATCCGTCTTCGTTTTGGATTGTCTCGTATGCAATCGTTCTTACTTCACAGTCCAACAACTTTGCCGTGAGCTCCGGCGCAGCCGCCAAGTGCAAATAGGTATAAAGAACCTGGTCCCGGCCAAGAAGGGCTACCTCATCCTCTGTCGGGTCTTTAACCTTCACAACCAAGTCGTTACCGCCGAAGATTGACTCCCGGCCAACCACTTGCGCTCCGGCAGCAAGGTAAGCTTCGTCACCAAAGCCACTTCCTTCACCCGCAGTCGACTCAATGACGACCGCGTGACCTCGCTCGACTAAAATCCGGGCCCCGTCGGGTGTTAATCCTACTCGGTACTCCTGGTCCTTTACCTCTTTTGGTACTCCGATTCGCATATGCACCTCAACCCGACCGAAGGTCTAGTTAGAGTTCCTAAGATGCTTTGTACGTCTCAATCAGGATATCGGCCACTTCCGCCCGAAGGATTCTAGGATCTGGCCTTACCCCTTCCCCCAGAAGCCTGCGAACTTCGCTACCGCTTACCGCTACGGGCTTCTCGTCCGGGTGATTTTCAGTCAAATCAACCCGGCCTAGAGATTCGTAAAAAGCTGCAAATCCTATTTTACAGGGCTCTATCGCCAATTTGCCCGGAATTTTATCGAAAATTTCCTGAGCATCGAAATCTCCCCAAATGGGAGTTCCGTCTTCGAAGGGAGCATCTGCATGTTTCCTCCCTATAACCAAATCGGTGAATCCATAATTCTGTCGATATATTCCATGCATAACGGCTTCTTTCGGACCGCCGTAATACATCTTGATATCTAGGGCTATCAATTCAAAGACTTCATTAATTTGGTACCCGGCCTTATCCCAAATTTCTGGATCACAATCGCCTTCACCAAGAAGTTGTCGTTCTTTCAAGACCCGATAACAACGCATCCTTGTTTCTGCCGGCAGGTCGTCACCCTTTAACTGACCCACCAAAGGGTTTAAGACTACTCCAGTGAAAAAACCTGATTTCGTAAGACGCTCGGCTCCTGCAACCAAAGCATACTCATGTGCACGGTGCAGCGGGTTTCTTGTCTGAAAAGCGAGAGCACGTTCCCACTTGCGCTCCTTGATCAACAACCTCGTGGACATAGGAGAAAGTTGGTACCGACCAAAATCAGAATTAACAGGTTGAGGAAGAGCCTTAAGCCGGCCACCTACCAGCGTGGAGCGCTCATCTTGTTCAACAATTCTACCTCCTGGATGATCCAACCTGTCAGTCGCGTAAACAGACTCGACAAACTTCCTCTTATCCCATTCGAACACGTCAATGTCTTCAAGAATCCCAACCACCTCACCACGTTCGTTACACAGGGCGGCAACTGACCCCGGAGTGAGCGCCTTCGCTTCTCGCCCTGTTACGGGGAACGACATAGGGATCGTCCAAGCGTATTTTTCTCCTTTACTTTCAACGGTTCCATCATCGAGGGATCTATGCCACTCCCTCCCTGTCATCGGCCCTTCCAACGGAGACAATCCACCATCAGCAAATCGATACAGCGTTGAAAGGTCCGCGGGTAGAATTCGCACTTGCGGCATTGTCACCGCCTCTCTCAAAAGGTGGGACCTGTCCACTAAGCGAGTAGTACGGTCAACAGGCTCAGGAAGACCACCATGGACGGGTACAAGATCAAATTTTTGTTTTTCTTCACTCAACTTGTTTTCACCTTTTCCTTAAAATCTCTAAGCATGCGTTTTCAGGGCCCCTGCCGATGTCAGACGGCGGCCAACGAAAGCCTCCCCTTGCCAGTTGAAACTTGCGATTTCGTGAACCCTATTCTCTAGAACAGAGATAACGAAATGATGAGCTTCAGGTAACGGGAAGAGTTGCTGACTCGCAAATACTTGATCCAGTTCCGAAAAATACGCCCCCACTCCAACATGAGAGTGGTAAACGGCAGTTATTAACTCACCGTCCTTGTCCGCGATGTCCATCGACGTCAGATAATCACTCTCATTCATATAGAAGGCAGTCGCTCCGTCACGAGGAAATTCCTCGGGGTCGTTTTTGTGTCGCGACGTCATATCGTTTCTACACCGGTAAACGGAGCGAAACTTTTCCTCCTCGACACCGCCAATCAGGCCGCAGCACTCCTCCGGGAGTGTCTCCACCGCGTGAGCGCAAAGCTCGTTCCAAAGGGACGGAAGAATCGCAAGTTCAGGAATCTCCTCGCTAACCTCAATTCTTCCGCCTGCTGGAGCAGGTACTGATTTCTCAGTCAAAATGGCACCATTCGAGCTCGTATCCTTGCATTACGGCGGAAATATTCGCAGAATTTCTTAATAATTCTATAAAACCTATCAATTTAGTAGTTAATTTTGCTCAAAGAGGTTTTGTACGGTATGCCTGCAACTTGAAAGCAAGCGCTCTTATCTTGCGCTACTGGAACTCTTTTACTGCAGAGACACGGAAAGGCGTCTAATGAAGTTCGACACAATGCTCCGCACGTTTGACCTCTCAAGTATTCCGGCACATGTCGAGAGATTTGAACGACTCGGAATCGACGGGCTCTGGACTTTTGAAGCCGAACATGACCCATTCCTTCCCCTTGCAGTGGCCGCTTCTAGGAGGGCGGACCTAGACCTCGGAACCAATATTTCCGTTGCCTTCGGGAGAAGCCCCTTCTCCATGGCTCAAGTAGCCTGGGACCTACAAAACTCAAGCAACGGAAAATTCCACTTGGGCCTCGGAACGCAGGTCCGCGCCCATGTTGAACGTCGCTTCTCAATGCCTTTTGACCAGCCTGCTAAGCGCCTAGCTGACTACATTCGCTGTCTGCGGTCTATCTGGGACACATTTCAAAAAGGAAGCAGGCCTGACTACAAGGGCGAGTTTTACCAATTCACCTTGATGAATCCTTTTTTCAACCCAGGGGCTATAGACAACCCACATATCCCAATATGGATTGCTGGAGTAAATACCGGCATGTGTCGAATTGCAGGGGAAGTCGCGGATGGGTTTCACGTCCATCCGATGCACAGCGCTGGCTATGTGAGAGAAGTGATCCGGCCAGCAATTAGTAGGGGAGCATCTTCAGAAAATCGCCTTCAAGAAGATATCGATCTCTACGCTCCTGTTTTTGCCGTTACCGGAGAAACTCAAGCTGAATTAGACGAGTCTGAGGCCGAGGTACGTCGACAAATTTCCTTCTACGCCTCGACGCCAAACTACCGGGCGGTTCTGGACTATCACGACGCTGGCGGAATCGCGAAGGACCTTTCTGCCAAGGCCAGGTCGGGAGAGTGGAGGCAAATGGCCGAGCTGATCCCTGATAGACTCATAGACGAATTTGCAATAGTCGCGAAACCTGCTGATTTAGCAGCTAAACTTCGAGAGAGGTATGACGGCCTCCTGGACCGCGTTTCGTTATACTTCCCTCTACCGAGAGACGATTCGGACGACGTCTGGACTGATTTTCTTACCTCGTTCAGAACAAACTCAGCTTAACCCTTTAAACCAGTCACCTCCTACGCCTTTGTACCCGCCCAACGGAAACCCAAAGTCGCGAAATAATTGGCGATTTGGTTGCCGCTTTGCTAGCAAACTAGCCACAGCTCCACACCACCACCCAGGTGATGAAGCTAAAGGGGGGTAAAGGCGGATCGGACCCAGGAGAGGGCTGCGCCGATCACGCGAAGAGATAAATAGCAAATTAGTCGCCAGCAAAGTCTCGCATCCGCTGAGCGAAATACTAAGCTAGGTCTCGCATCCACAAAACGAAATGCTGAAATCATATACGGCAAGACGATCGCGGCGAGGGGAGAAGATGAAAAGAATCGGCCTATGGCAGTATGTACTTCGAGTTCTGTGTGGAACCGGCCTTGCGCTGTTGGTCTTTTCGAACACAGCAAACGCAGAAGAAAACGAGCGAGGAAAGCAACTTTTCGAAATGTGTAGTCAATGCCACGGACTTCAAGGGGAGGGAATGGCATTGTCGTTGGCACCCTCAATAGCCGGACTAGAGCTTTGGTCTCTTGAGGCACAGCTCCGAAAGTTCCGCGACGGAGCCCGTGGAGTGCACCACGAAGACATCGCTGGAATGAGAATGCGACCGATGTCTATGTGGCTCAAAACTGACGAAGACCTCGTTGCCGTTGCAAATTACGTCGCAAGCTTGCCCGCCGTTACCTCGGAAGCCACGATCGAAGGCGGAGATGCAACAAAGGGAAAAGCTCTCTACGGACTCTGTCAATCATGCCATGGTGCGAACGGCGAGGGACTGCAGCCGCTAAACGCTCCGAAACTCACAAACCACACTGATTGGTACCTGAAGACCCAAATATACAATTTCAAAACAGGAATTCGGGGCTCTAATCCGAAAGACACTACGGGAGCTTTAATGAGACCTATGGCAATGGCGTTGGCGAACGACCAAGCCATCAACGACGTAATCTCCTACATCATGACGCTCTCGAAATAGAGCTTCAAGAGAGGTGTAAAGAATGGGCAAGGCTTATCCGCCGGACGAATTAGCTAGCAGACTTTTTTTTATCAGTATGGCTGGGATAGGCGCGTTCTGCGTTGCCGTCCTGCTTTTTGTGCTTTAGGCCCCTCGAAGAAAGGCAGCACCAAATGTTAATTGAAGCTTTAGTTCCGGCCGCATCCAGTTACGCCAAAGACATCGACTTTGTCTGGGAGCTCGTATTTTGGTTTGTGGCATTTTGGTTCATCCTCTCTGAAGGGATTTTCTTCTACTTCATAATGAAGTTCAGAAAGAAAAACTCACCAAAGGCTGAGTACATCTCTGGTGAAGAAAAACATCAAAAGAAATGGATCACCTATCCCCATATCGCTGTTTTGATCTGCGATGTTTTCATAGTCGTTGCCGCCGTAAAGGTCTGGTATGACGTCAAGCAAGACATGCCTCCCACTGATAGAACCGTAAGGGTTATGTCTTCACAGTGGGCTTGGACCTTCACTCATCCGGGACCGGACGGAAAACTCGATACAGCGGATGACATCATAAAGAACGACGAGCTCCACGTCGAAGTTGACCAACTCTACCATTACGAACTTCACTCCCGTGACGTCCTTCACGACTTCTCGGTGCCGGTTTTCAGACTCAAACAGGATGCCATCCCCGGAAGGACCATCATGGGCTGGTTCACGCCAACTCTCACTGGCGAATTCGACATTCAGTGTGCTGAAATCTGCGGGATAGGACACGGGCTAATGGGAGCGCGCATATTCATAGAGTCCAAAGAACAACACGAGTCTTGGATGGCTAAAAACAACCCCCGAGGCGAAAACCTTTTGCTCGCTTCAAATGAAGGGCGGTAGATAAATGGCTGAAACTATCTCAACACATGCAAGTCACGACGAACACCACGATCCATCTTTTATATGGAAGTATGTATTCTCAACCGATCACAAGATGATTGCCAAGCAATACATGTTCACCGGTATGGCTATGGGACTCATCGGAGCCTTCATGGCTTACGCCTTCAGAATGCAGCTTGCGTTTCCAGGAATGGACGTCCCGCTATTTGGCCTTGTCACTCCGGCTGTTTACAACTCTTTAGTGACAAACCACGGGACAATCATGATTTTCTGGGTAGCAATGCCAGTCTTGATCGCAGCCTTTGGCAACTTCCTGATACCATTGATGCTCGGGTGCGACGACATGGTATTTCCGCGCCTTAACATGCTTAGTTACTGGATCTTTCTCCTATCTGCTGTTGTTCTTCTTACGTCCTTTTTTGTTCCAGGAGGTGCCTTTGGAGGGGCTTGGACTGCTTACCCTCCCCTTTCAGCCAAAGCTGAATACAGTCTCACGCCCTTAGGGTCCTCTATTTGGGTTGTGGCGGTAGGGCTTGAATTCATTGCTTTCCTCCTTGGGGGAATAAACTTCGTCACCACGGCAATGAACTCACGAGCACCCGGAATGAGACTATACGACATTCCCATCGTCGTATGGATGATCGTAATCGCGAGCATCCTGTTTATGGCTTCAGTCGGTCCTCTTCTCGCTGGAGCAGCAATGCTTTTCATGGACCAGCAAGTAGGAACAGCGTTCTTTGATCCTAACAAAGGAGGAGACCCCATCCTTTGGCAGCACCTGTTTTGGTTCTTTGGACACCCAGAAGTTTACGTGGTCCTACTTCCAGCACTTGGTATTACCGCAGACGTAATATGTACCTTCTCACGAAAGAAGTTGTTTGCATATCGAACGGTCTTAATGACGACGTTTGCTACGGGGGTTCTATCCTTCACCGTTTGGGCCCACCATCAATTCGTCGCAGGCATAGACCCTCGGATGGCGAACATCTTCACAATCACCACGCTTCTAATATCAGTCCCAATTGCGGAGTTGTGCTTTGTTTACATCGCAACTCTCTACGGAGGCTCTATTAGCCTTACAACCCCGATGCTATGGGCATTGTCATTTATCGCGACCTTCTTGATTGGAGGCGTCACAGGGATATTCTTGGGTGCAAGTGGTGCTGATATATATATGCACGATACGTACTTCGTACTTGCTCACTTCCACTACACTTTTTATCCAATTGCGATAATCGGAACATTTGCAGGATTTACCTATTGGTTCCCGAAGATGTTTGGAAAGATGATGGACGAACGTCTGGGAAAAATTCACTTTTGGGGTTCGATCATACCGTTCAACGCCATTTTTATTCCGCTATTCTACTTAGGAGTCGCTGGCCAGCACCGCCGGATTTTCGACTTCTCGAACTACCCGGAGCTAGCAACTCCTGAGATGCAGGCCATCCGCATCTTCGCAACTGTTTCCCTGCTCGTGATGCTCGCGTTTCAATTTGTATTTTTCTACAACTGCATCAAAAGCTGGATGAGCACGGAAAAGGCTCCGGATAATCCCTGGAAGGCTAACACGCTCGAATGGGTAGCGCCTACACCTCCGCCTCACGGAAACTTCAAGGAGTTGCCAACGGTCTACCGAGGCCCCTACGAGTTTAGCCATCCTGACAGAGACGAAGATTACTGGCCGCAGAATGAACCAGCGTAAACCACAATATTGAGGGACAAATGAGAACGATTGCAAATACACGAAGCGTATCAGGGGTTCCTACTGCTCGATTGGCAGTATGGTGGGTCATTGCGTCAGAAATTGTGATCTTCGGCGGAATCCTGATGTCGTACTTGATGCACAGGCTCGCTCATGGGCTGTGGGCAGATTATGCATCCCATACGACTACTTGGGTTGGCGCCTTAAACACGTTCGTGCTCCTTACCTCCAGCTTATCGGCTGTACTCGCGCACAAGTGCGCTGTAAACGGAGATGGTCCGGGAGCCGCAAAACGCTTACTGATCACCTCCGCAGGTGGCCTGATCTTTATTGTTGTTAAATCATTCGAATGGACCTATGAGATTTCACATGGGTACACAATTACTACGAACACATTTTGGTCGTTCTACTACACCGCGGCCGGGCTACATGCTCTACACGTAATTGCTGGTGTAGTAATCATGCTTATTGTCGCAGCGGCGGCAAAAAAAGGCAGAGACTTACACCGGGTTGAAATCATAGGGATCTACTGGCATTTCGTTGACTTAGTGTGGATCTTTCTCTTCCCATTACTTTACATCGCTAAATAAAGAGGGACATCGTGTCAGAACATGCACATCCGAACTATTGGAAAGTCTATTGGTGGCTACTTCTGTTATTGGCCATAAGCATTGCTGGACCCGAGCTTGGAATACAGTGGGTGACCCTCATTACGGCTTTTGGGATCGCGATTGTTAAAGCTTATATGGTTGCGCGAAACTTCATGCACGTAAGCATTGAGCCTCGTTTTGTCAC
>DKAI01000201.1:8668-11682 GCA_002450755.1 Deltaproteobacteria bacterium UBA6930 | reverse complement strand
AAAGGGATCCGAAAACCAGAACGGTAGTTAGTACTCCAACGGGTACGTTGGAACGCGGCGACACAATGAAGTTGCCTAGGTGGAACATCATTCGCTGCCCAAAGGGCTCTGGTGCTCCGTCTGAGCGTGTCCCCTTCGATGCAGGCACACTCGGCGCAAAAACATGAGCGATCATCCACGGCAGAAGCAACGGAACCGAGACGATGTTACTTCCCGACCAGAAGCAGCAGAATATTCCGAGCTTCGCGATGATCGGAATTGAGGATACGGCAAGTACCAAGAGTCCCGCCGCATCCGTAAAGATCGCAATGAAGCTAGGTGTGATCAACTCGGACATCGTGTTGATAGTGGCATTTCTTCGGTCTCTACCCTGTCGAATATCATCGCGATACCGCTCGAGGAACTGCACCGCGTGACTCGCTGTCCGAGCAGAAATCAGGATTGGAACCACCAGAATGAGCGGATCCAAGTTGTATCCGATCCAACCCACAAACCCGAGGCCCCATACTGCGGAAAGGCCCGTACTCATGATCGGGAGGATCAGTCCTGGAATCGATCGGAAGTTGAGTAGCAAGAGTGTCGCGAATAGGATGCCGGTGATACCGAAGATCGTCCCTAGCTGACCCGAGTGGTGATAAATCCACCCTTTCAGCATAGGTTCTCCCGCGATGTATACCGTGGTCTTGGGAGTTCCCTCGGCCTCGTTAGCGTCGAGAACCGAGTCAAACAGGGGAGCAACAACCGCGCCCCAAATCTTCCCAGACGCTACAGCATCAGCCCCTTCTGGAACTCCTGCTTCAACGGCTGCTCCTACTGCTTCTACTAGAGCTGAGTCAACCGCAAAACCTTGCTTTTCAATTTCCTTCGTGAATTTACGATAAGCACGCTTGAATTTATTAAGCTCTCCAGATTCCGCCTGGTCCCTCAAGGTATCGACGGCGCGAGCCACCCAGAAGTTGTCACCTTCCAGAAGCCTTCGCAGTGTCCTCAGGCGAGAGAAGACGTTGTAGTAATCAAGCCGGTCTTCGTTGAAACCCGCAAGTACCATCGCCGCCGTACCGTCTTCAGACAAATAGGTTCCGTAAACGATGTCGTTGTTAAACATCTCTTCACGAAGCGATTTTAGACGCGCGTCCTTACTCGGTATCCTCCGAGGGAGCACGGGTTTCGACTTCACCATACCAGCCGAGTCCGTCACGATTCGCCGGATCTTTCGGTGCGCGATACTAGCCACTTGGTAGTGGTTCACGCCCTTGACCTTGTCGACTTCGTCGTTCAGGTACCGAACCTTCCAAAGGTCCTCTTCGTTGAAAATGTCACCCTCGTTTCGCTGCACGGACATCGTCACCACGTTCGCGCCACCAAAGGTGTCACGCATCTCGTTGTAAGTAACGATATATTCATGTCGCTGAGGTAATAGGTCCGCAAACCGGGAGAAGACCTCAATTGAAGGAATCTTATAAGCCAAAACCGCTGTCGGAATGGCCATGATTACGAACGATATAAGTGGGTTGTTTATCCACCATCGCGCAAATCTACCAGTCCAACCTGTACTTCTTGCGTGCTCAACTGCCATTTTTCTTCTCTCCTGACCTAAATTTCGTCGTCAGTGGAAATCGCAATGCTGCAGCGATCCCAACTTTCACCAGTTTTGTAAACACAACTTCCTCGACCACCTAGGGCCAGCAGAGTGTTGCCATCGAGCTTTAGTGCCGTCTTGAGCCACGAAAAGAGGCTCAACTGCGTCCGGTCTACCAAGTTCCAAGCATCTCCATCAAGCTGACCGAGAAGGCCAACCGCGCCCATCACTAGGGGCTTATCAGCGCCTGCATCGAGACTAACGCCGAAAACGCCACCGTCCGAAGGATCGGGGAGCGATTCCCATGTCTTACCGCGGTCGGTACTTCGAGCAGTCATGCCACCAGCTCCGACCAGCACGATGGTGTCACCGTCAGCCTCACCGCTGATCCAGTACGGCGTACCCATATCGTTTGCCGTAAGTACTCCGGCCTGCCGGACCCAAGTTTTCCCGAAGTCTTCCGTTTGGATGATAAACCCGAACTCGCCCACTGCTGTGATGAGATCACCTTGGAACATGATTTTGTTGAGGGAAAAGTCTCCCGCCTGAAACGGAGGTCCGGGGTGGAACTCAAAGCTCAAGGTCGGGGTCGGGGACGCATCGAGATCGGTGAAGACCTCCATGATCCCGTCTTCGGGATTTAGAATGAAGTCCTTACCCATCTCCGCCCAGCGGCCGTTTACCTTCGCTCGAAGCTTTATGGTGTCCTCGTAAATGTTTCCGACACCGCTAAACCACATGCCCTCGCGACGGTTAGGAAGCGTCAGAGCCGGCTGAGTGACCCGCTTGGGAGCTGCATCTTGGAAGCTTCTCCCCTCGTCTGTCGAAACGGCAAGGATTCCACGACCGCCAGACGCCCATATCGAGAAGATCTCTCCGTAATTGCCCCATCCGTCAACAACATCTCTCTGGACGCTTATGTCCAACACCGCATCAGGGCCTAGGTTCTGGATCAGGGAAATTTCACCGTTCTCGTAACGGTAGATATTTCCCTCCGACCCTCCGACCAGCGCCGCGCCGTTGTCATTCAAGGCAGCAACGGAAATCAAGTCTTCGTTGACATCCCCTGTAATCATCCTTGCTGTTGAGTCGTTGCCGTCGAAAGTGATGAGAGCCATCATTCCAAACTTGCCAACTGCCAAGATCTCTTCGGATTCCACAAGTGTTGTAGCCGCAACCACATCCGCTCGGAACTCGAAGCGTTTATCCCAATCGGCTACCGCCTGCCCCAACGCGGGGATCGAAAGCGCCGATATTGCTAAGGCCACGACGAAGGACACAACTAGGCCCTTTCCAAATCGCAGACGTGCAGAGTGTATTTCGTTATTCAATCGATTCATTATTAATGTCCTCAGGAAATCTTGTCCGTAAAGTTTGGTAGGACCTTTTCAGTCATCAGCTCAAAGTGTCGCATCAAGGCCGGCTGTGGCACAAG
>DKAI01000201.1:0-8291 GCA_002450755.1 Deltaproteobacteria bacterium UBA6930 | reverse complement strand
TCCAGCTTCCTACTAACCGTATCTGGACTCCCGCAAATAACCAACCCCCGTTCCTCAAGAATTTCAAAGGTGCGGGGAAGAGCCATCGGATCTTCTCCCGTCTTGGCTACTGCAGCATTGAATCCGAACGGCTGGAAAAACTTCTGCCACACGTAGCTCCCGGCATCTTTAGCGATCCGGAAGGCCTCCTCATCGGTGTCCGCACAGATGATTTCTCTTGTCATTCCAATACCTTCCCCGTACTTGAGGTCTCGCCCTACCTCAGCCGCCCCCTCTTGGGCAGCCCGAAACTGGGCGGCGCAGAGGTCGGTATCACAGATCACGGTAATTGGAACCACTTCGTTTTGGACAGCCCACCGAACCGAAGATTCCGAGAAGCTGAAGGGCTGGAACATGGGGGGGCGGGGCCTTTGGTAAAGACCGGGAGCGATTCCGACCTCTCGAAGCATCCCCTCTTTGGTCACACCCGCTCCTAGCTCGGTACTCACCTCATGGGCGGGCCAAAAGATGTCCTCCCTTGGTGGAATCTTCCAGTGCTTTCCTTGGTGACTAAAAGTCGCGTTTGCCCAGGCTTTGTTAATGATCTCGAAGTGCTCGTAGTAGAGCTCCTTTTTCAACTCCTCGTAGGCCGCCGGGTCCGTCACGCTGTCTCCCAGGCCGGTGATCTGCTGGCCCAGAACGTCGACCCATCGAGGCTGGTATCCTCTTGCAAACCCAGCAAAAGCTCGCCCTTGGAGCATCTGGTCAAGTATCGCTATGTCTTCTGCAAACCTGATAGGGTTTTCACAGGGCAGAACCTTCCCCAGTTGGCCAAAACGCATGTGTTTAGTTTGCATACCGAAGTAAAGGTCAAGCATTACAGGATTGGTTGAAACTTCCTCCCCTTCGATATGAAAATGGTGCTCGGTTGTCGCAGAACCCCAGTAGCCGTGCTCATCACAATACTGAATTTGTTGGGTCATATTTCGGAGCATTTTCTGATAGAGATCAGTTCGCTTGCCTGCCATGCCCTCCATAAGTTCCTGTTTTGAGCCAGTACTCGGGAGATAAAAAAGCCCTACTTCCACCGATGACACTCCTTGTCTTTAACAGCCGTCGCTGCCCTTAAATTTTAAGCTTGCGCCCGAATCTTATCTAAAACAGGCATCAAGTACTTCTTGAAAACCTCCGGATTCTCGCACATTGGAAAGTGTCCGATCTCTTGCATGATGATACATTCCGAACCCTTAATTTTTTGTGCGGTCTCTTCCGTCATTTCCGGAGTGCACGCAAAATCGTAGACGCCGGTCATCAAGTACATCGGGACATTTCCACTGAGTTTATCGGCCAACTCTCTAAAGTCGTGGTCAACGCTGTAAAAGAACAAGTCACCCTTAAACACTCCAGGACCACCTTGGGAATAGTACCACCAAGTCTCCCACCGGTATTCGTCGGGACTCTGGGGCGCCATAAGACCAAAAACAGATGTGGCACACGCCTCGCCACCGTGAACTTGCGAGTTGTGGAGCCAATCCAGGTGCCAGCCGGGCGAGTAGTCGCAGGCCTCAATCGCAATGAGCGCCCTGAGGTCCTTTTCGTGGTGCAGGGCCAGATGAAGACAAATATTCCCACCCATCGAGCTGCCCATAACGACTGGATTTTCTAGGCCGAGAGCCTCGCAGAAAGCCATGAGGATTCCGCTGTAGAAGTGCGCGGTAAGTTTGTACTCCTCGGTTTCCTTGTACCAATCCCCAGGAGGAATCGATTTTCCGTGCCGTGGCAGATCGAGAGCAATGACCCTGAAGTGCTTGTTGATGTCGGGATCGCACAGTTGGTGTCGCCACTCCCGGGAATCTGTTCCAGCGGTATGGAGGCATAAGAGAGGAATACCCTCCCCTGCTTCCTCGAAAAAGATGCGGTACTCCGTGCCTTCGAAGGGAACGTAAATGTACCGGCCGGTGATTGGTTCTATTTTTGCCATGTTCTGATAACCGCCTTTAACCCTTCACTTCGCGCATGCGATCGAGGGCCCAAGTGAACGCTCGCAGGTTTTGCCAAAGAACTTTGACGTCGCCATCGAAAACAAGGCGACCATGCAGTGGGTGGGCCATCGCCCAAATGTCGTTGTACATCGGTGGAGGGGGATCTTCACAAAATTTTGCCCAAGTGTCGGCCGGGCCTCTTAGACCAAAGTTCCAACAGGTCTCTGGGCTAACCCCTTCTTCCAGCTCAACGATTTGCCCCTTCCGAAAGGAGACCACATACGATGTGTCACCAAACTCCAACAAGACATCGGCGTTCAAATGCTTTCCAACGTGGCCCAGGACCTCATTCTCGTTGACCAGGGTGCGCCACCCGGCCATCCAGGACGAATCAAACTGTGTCATGCGTTCTTTGGACCTGCTCCTTTGGCGACTTGTGTGACGCCAAATAATTAATTAAATCAGTACTTTATCAATCCGAGAGCACGAATTCGGATTCCTGATGCTCGCCTCCCTACGACGTGCCGAAGCACGGACCAGCAAGTAGACAGGATTACTGCACGATATGTCAACAAAACCCATTCATATTTTTAATATTGTTTACATTTTTAAAACTGCGTTTGGTTTTACTTTCTTTAGAGAGAACGATCTACAAGTTAGGTGGCGCCTAAGAAAACCTCTCAGGCCCGAAAGGGTAAATATCGATATCCAGGGGATGTCCAGTAATCACTTGGGAAACGAGACGGCCCGTAACGGCACTTTGAGATATCCCCGACATGCCGTGGCCGGTGGCGACAGTTAGATTCGTTAGCGAACTGAGCCGGCCAATGTAGGGCAGGTCGTCTGGAGAACAGGGCCGGAATCCCCTCCAAGTCTCAAAACGTGGCTCAAATTGCACTCCCTTGATGTGGCGACAGGCAGCCGACCAAACCGTGTCTACTCTCGTAAGGTTGACGTTGGGGTCTAACCCCGAAAGTTCCAACGTCCCTGCAAATCTCAATTGTTTACCCATAGGAGTCACTGCCACTTTCGACTCTCTCAGCAAAAGAGGTAACTGTGGTCCATCACTGGGTTGGCCCACAGTAATGCTGTACCCCTTTGCCGGCTCAAGGGGCAAACGGCAATTGAGGGAATGTCCCAAACTTTTCGACCAGGCACCCGCGGCAAGAACCACTTCGGCCGGCTTAAAATCGCCCCGGGTTGTCACAATACGACTGATTCGACCCTTTTCTTTCTCAAAGCCCAACACCTCCGTATTCAGACAAAAGACCGCACCCTTCGCTTCCGCAGCTTCGCTTAAACCCCTCACATATTTATCTGGCTGGAGATGACCATCGCCTTCAAAAAAAATACCACCGATAGGAGCCGCTTTTAAACAAGGTACTTTTTTCAGCAAGTCCACACGATCCAAAACCGTTGCCTCACCTCCAAATGACCTGAGCGTCTCCAAGTCCTGAATCGACTCAGAGAGACCAGCCTCGGTCTCACAAACGAGGACCACCCCCGGCCGTCCGAAATAGCAGTCCAAGCCCTCTTCAGTAATCCATTGTTCTGTGAGTTCTAAACTTCGCAAAGCCAATTCCCTGTTAAGGCCGAAGGTCCGACGCGAAACAGTCGAGTTGGAGGCGCGCCAAAACTCGTAAAGCCAACGCATAAGTGCCCAGCTCAGTCGCGGTTTTATGTAGAGTGGCCCCGCAGGGTTTGAGAGCCACCGAAGAGCCTTGCGGATTGCGCCTGGTCTAGCGAGGGGGGCACCATGGTTGGGAAAAACCCACCCGGCATTGCCATAAGAAGCACCGGAGCAGACATCCGACCGCTCGAGAACCGTAACGCTCCGGCCCGCCTTCAACAGCTCGTAAGCAACCGAAACTCCGACAGCACCAGCGCCGATGACGGCGACATCGCAGTCTCTAATATGATCAGTCCGAGCGTTTTCTAAAAAAGACACTATCGGGCTCAACCTGATAACCGTTGGCGAGGCGGTTTGTCTCATTAAACATGCCGACTACACTCATGAGCTCTCCCAGCATGTCATCCGTCATACCTAACTTTCGCGCAGAAGCCGTGTGAGATCGAATGCAGTACTCGCAACCGTTTGTCACGCTTACAGCAACGGCGACCATCTCTTTCGTTAAGGTGTCAAGCGCACCCGGATGCATTATTTCTTTCAGTGAGCTCCACGTCCGAGCCAAGAGCTTGGGATCGTGCGCAATCGTGCGCCAAAAGTTAGGCACAAATTTGATTCCTCGTGTCTCCAGAATGTCGTCATAAACTGCCTTGACGGCTGCCGACGCGTCTTCATAACTAATGGGTTCTACGATTGGTTCGTTCATTTAGAAAGCTCCTTCACTACGTCTCCTAGACTTTCAATGCATTCAAGGCATTCTTGTTTAGACGGGTAGTAATGTGGCGCATTATTCGGGCCTCGAGTGCGAATGCCAATGTAGTCTGGTGCGACTACTTCTCGCAATTCACTCAATCGGTCGATCCACTTCTGCTTACTTCCCAAAGTGACGTGAAAACGTTCCATCTCTTCCAGAGCCTTTCGCTCGGTAGAACCCGAAAGGCTTTCATCCTCGTAAAAACCAAGTTCCCTCACCCATCGATGGCCATGATTCTCGCGAATCCACTCCTCGTCATCGCCGATCCAGCCCTCTAAACCCATCGCGAAAGTCCAGTCCTCCTTACCAAGCTTGGACGCCCTCTCTCTCAAGTCCTCAACTTTGATCTTGACTTGCTCGAGACTATGAGGGAGAGCAATCGCCCACGAAATCAGACCTTCATAATCCAAGGAACGGTCGATCGGTCGCCCCTCAGTGAAAGCTCCAATCCATACGGGAGGCCGTGGACGTTGGAAAGACTTAGGCGTGAGACAAACGTTGTCGAACTGAAAGAATTCTCCCTCGAAACTAAATTTATCTTGGGTCCAAACTCCTTCCATAACCTTCATCACTTCTTCGAACCGTCTGCCTTTCTTGACGAAAGGGACTCCAAAGAGGCGAAAGTAGTCTTCGTGATACCCGACTCCAGCTCCAAAAATTAATCTCCCCCCAGAAATCACATCGATATTTGCCAGTTCCTCAGCCAAATGAACAGGATGATGAAAGGTCGGCATAATGACCGTACTGGCGAGATCTACGTTCTTGGTGCGCGCGGCAGCAGCGGCCAATAAAGTGGTGGTAGAAGATATGAAAGTTTCTGTCCGCGAGTGCCTTTCAGGAAACCACAAACCATCAAAACCTACTTGCTCTGCCAGCTCACACTCCACCATCAAATGTTCTGCTGCGTCAGCAGTTTCTTCAGGAGTTGGGGTGGCTTGATCATAGATTCCAAAATGCGTATCGGGCATATAGGCAATTTTCATGATTCTCTCCTCGCGGCGGTCGGCATGTACGCCGCAATTGATGGCTATTGTACTACTAGTATCGTTGGGACAAAGACTTGGTCAAGGAGGTCCCCTCAAAACCTCAAGGCGGTACACTGCGCTAATGGCCGATGAACTAGTACGATATGAACGAAAAGAGAACGTTGCATGGGTAACCATTGATCGCCCGGAAGCAAGAAATGCCATTTCAAGAGGTGTACGCGATGGTTTTAAAAAATGCTTCACTGAATTTGCGAAAGATGACGAAGCGAGAGTCATGGTTCTCAGTGGAACAGGAAAAGTTTTTTGTGCTGGAGCGGACCTCAAAGAAATGGCCGCTTCCGGCTTGAAGGTTCCGGGAGCAAATTTTTTCCCATACCTAAACAGAAATATTATCACGGATAAACCTACTATTGCGATGGTTCAAGGTGGGGCATATGGAGGCGGTTTCCTGCTTGCCCAGATGTGTGATCTCGTTGTAACGGAAAAAAATGCCAAATTTGCCATTAGCGAAGCGCGGTGGGGAAGAGGAGCTCCGTGGGCCGGCCCCCTAGCCTGGCTGATTCCTCCGCGAGTTGCAATTGAACTTCTTGTGACAGCGGCGCCCATAAGTGCCAAAAGAGCCTACGAAATTGGCCTCGTTAACAGGGTTGTCGAAGAGTCGGAACTAAGAAACGAAACATCAAAACTTGCCAACATGATCGCACGCAACGCCCCACTTTCGGTTCGGGCCGGAAAAGCAATGGTATACGAAAGCCTTGGGCAAAGTTTTTTGGGTAGTCTTGAACGCGGGGAAAAACTTTTCGAAAAGCCTTACTTGAGCGAGGATGCACAAGAAGGGCCCAAAGCTTTCAAAGAAAAACGCGCCCCAGTTTGGAAAGGACGATAAATGCTCGGAATGCGCCTAGATAGAAAAGATGAATACAACCATCCTCTCGGCCCAGAACCCAATTTTAACGAAAGCGTGTATTGGAACGGTTGGGACCCCGATCAAGCAGCGGGAGGCTGGATGCGAATAGGCAACCGCGCAAACGAAGGCTATGCCGAAATGTCCCTTTGCTTGCACTTGCCCAACGGAAAAGTCGCGTTCATGTATAAAAAACCAAGGATTTCAGCTAACGAATCGTTTTCTGCAGGTGGCTTAACCTATGAAGTCCTTGAACCGTTTCGCTCATTTCGCACGAAGTACTCGGGTGAAGTCCTTCTTCTATCCGATCCTAGAATGTTGCTCGACCCAAGCAAAGCTTTCAAGGAAAACCGTTTGATTCCCTGCGAGCTGAATTGGGAACTGCGGGGGGTATCTCCAACGCACGGTGGAGAACCTACCGACCCTTCAATAGAGCCACTTTACGGACGAGATTTCTCCCACGGGCATTTCAATCAACACACGACGGTAAGTGGTCACATTCAAGTAGGAGAAGACCGGATCAACCTTCGTGCCTTCGGATGGCGAGATCACTCCTGGGGCCCTCGTTATTGGCAAAACAATTTATGGCACCGCCTTCTCGTTGCCAACTTCGACGCCAAGGCGGGAATGATGGTAATAAAAGTTCAGCACAAAGACGGTCGTATTAGACGAGTAGGCTGCTTTTGGAAAGACGGAGCTTATCACGAAGTCAAAGACCTAGACGTTGTCACGGAATGGACCGATGACAAAATGCAAAAGCTTACCCATTTGACCATAAGGACAGATGCAGGTGTCGAAGAGCTTACCGGCGAACCGATTAGCTTAGTGCCCCTTCGTAATCGCAGAAAAATTGACGATGCAATAGTTGAAACACGAATCACCGAAGCAATGACACGTTGGTCCTGGAACAATCAGTCATGCCTGGGCTTTTCGGAGTATTTAGACTTAATACAGGATGGTGAGCTCCTGGGATACCCGTCTTAGAAAGGTGACCGACCGGGCCTCCCAACTACCACTTATAGAGACTGCTATAAAAAAGCGTTACGGAAATGCTACCTATGTAACCAATCTGGACCTCGCAACGGCTGGCCAAAGCAATCGAACTTGGCTCTTTGATCTTGTCGAATCAGGCGGTTCCTCTCGACGGGTTGTTTTGCGACAAGAGACTTACCAGGGTCCAGGTAATCATTTTCTACCCTCGGATATTCAGTACCAAGCAATTCTACTAGCTCGGGAAGTCGGTGTACCGACCCCCCAACCATTTTTTGAATTGAACCCTGAAGATGGCCTCGGAAAAGGCTTTGCGATGGAATTCGTGGAGGGAGAAACACTCCCCAAAAAAATTCTTGGGGATTCACAGTTCGCTGAAATTCGTCCGAAGTTGGCATTTCAATGTGGAGAAATTTTTGGAGTCCTCCATCAGACGCAAGATTCTAAACTTGATTTCTTACGTCATCTTCCGGACTCGCTCGATCCTGTCGAAGCCCAACGTAATAGAATCGATGAATACGCCGAACCACATCCAGCACTAGAAGTTGGCCTGAAGTGGCTAGAAGACCACCGTCCCAAAAATACGCGCCGCACCCTGGTCCACGGCGATTTTCGAAATGGAAACCTTATTCTTGGACCTGAAGGAATTCGCGCAGTATTGGACTGGGAGTGCTGCCATATTGGAAATCCTCTCGAAGATTTGGGGTGGTTGTGCACTCGATCCTGGAGGTTCGGTCAATTTGACAAACCTGTTGGAGGTTTTGGAAAGCGTGAAGATCTATTTGCTGGGTACCTATCCAAAAATCAACTCCCAGACCCCGACGAGGTTCGCTACTGGGAAATATTTGGCCTTTTGCGTTGGGCATCAATAAACCTGATGCAGGCTTACGGACACGTAGAGCTGGGAAGAAGCTCAGTCGTCTTCGCTGCATGCGGAAGAAACTGTGCGGAGATCGAATACGACCTTTTAAAAACTATCGATGGAACACTGGATTAAGAACGTGCAAGACCGACCGACGGCTCCAAACATTCTGAATACGATCTCGCTCTTCTTGCGCGACCTTATGAA
>DKAI01000122.1 GCA_002450755.1 Deltaproteobacteria bacterium UBA6930 | reverse complement strand
CCTTAAGGCGGCTTCACTTTACGATAAGGGCGAGGAGTGTGGTGCCGAAGCAAATGCATCCAAATATCTGGCTGCCGAGGCTGCGTTTGATACCTGTACTAATGCAGTGATGACACACGGCGGGATGGGTTACGCGAAGGAGTATCATGTGGAGCGCTATCTCCGAGAGGTCATGATTCATCGTCTGGCTCCCGTGAGCCCTCAGTTAATTCTTTGCTATCTGGCAGAACGCGTTTTGGGGTTGCCAAAGTCTTACTAAGCGTTGCGCAAATTTAGGTTAGATAAGATCCACCGTTCACGTGAATCGTTTGTCCCGTGATGTATGAGGCTCCATCAGACATTAAGAAAGCAACGGTTTCCGCGATTTCTTCTGGAGCCCCGACACGCTTCATCGGTATCCGTCGTTCCCAGCCTTCCTTTTCTTTTCCGCTTAGGGTTCTTTCTAGGCGGGTGTGCCAGATAAGACCGGGAGCGATCGCATTTACCGTAACGCCCGAGTCTGCGAGATCGGTCGCTAGGGAATGGGTGTAGCCGATAATTCCTGCCTTGGCGGCCGCATAAGGAGCTTGTCCGACGCCTGGATCGAAGGCAAATAAGGATGCAAGGTTAACGATTCGTCCAAAATTCTGTTCTCGCATGTCGCCGCAAAACGTCCTGCTGAGATTATAGGTGCCGTATAAATTTACCTGAATGATCCGATCGAAGACCTTGGGGTCCATTTCCCATGGCGTTGCAACTCCCGTAATGCCTGCATTGTTGACGAGATAGGAAATATTTATTCCTTGCTTGTCCAAATCACTCTTTACGTTTTCAACCTCCTCAATCTTGCGCACGTCAAATGCAAAAAAGAGTAAGTTCTTTTGTTCTGCCTTCGTGAAGAGCTTAAGCCATGGATCCAAATCCTCCGCTCTTCTATCGCAGGCGATGACCCTATAGTCTTGCGAGAGAGCCTGTTTAGTAATTGCTGTCCCCAGGCCACCTAAGGCACCAGTCACGATGACGTTCTTTTTAGTCAATGGTTATTTCCTTTCAGTCAGGTAACTCAATAAGAATAGTTCCATTCTCAATCGTCACTGGGAATGTCTGAATCGGAGATGTACAGGGCGGAAGCACGACTTGGCCAGTTCTGATATCGAAACTGCCATCATGGAAAGGACAAACTATTTCATGTCCATCCAGGTCTCCCTCCGCAAGGGAAGCCGCGCCATGACTGCAGGTGTCTTCTGTGGCGTAAATTTGTCCCTCTACTTTGTACAGTGCAATCGGCTCGTGTCCATCAAGATCGATACGTTCGATCTGGCCTTCTTTTAAATCGTTGTTTGAGTAGGCTGGGATTTTTGCCACGGGTCCTCCTTGTTGTTCGGAGTTGTTGGAGAGTCCTTTTTTGGAAGCTATTCGGTTACAAAGTTTTGTTGAATCCGCCGCCCGGCACGAGCTTCTTGGCCTCCGGTATTATGGCGTTTCCTGTAATGCTAATCTGGTCGAGCAGCTCGGAGATTTGGCCAGAAGGACAGTCGTAGAACGCGACTACGTGCGAGTAACCGGCCTTTGCTAGTCGTTCCAGGTCGGAAAGAACTTGTTCGGGGCTTCCTGTACATATGGGTCGTTCTTTTCCTTCGAAGGGATCTTTTTGAACTCGCATGGAGGCGCACGCGATCATCGAGAATGAGTCGTGAGCCCGTTCCAACGTATCAAGTTCCTGTCGTACGATGTCCTGTAAGTTGGAAAATCGAAAGGGGTCAGCTTTAGGATCCAGGAAGAGAGGGTACAGTCCGTCACAAAACCTCGCTGCTCGACGCGCACCTGCCGGGACGACGCTACCAAAAATTATCGGTGGTCGTGGCTTTTGAATAGGTTTTGGATCCATGGAAATTCCCGAAAAATCATAAAAAGAACCATGGAACTCCACGACGTCGTCGGTCCAACTTCTTTTATATATTTCGATGCACTCGTTGGTCATTTCACCTCGGTTTTGGTACGAGAGACCCAAGGCACTGAATTCTTCTTCTAACCACCCTGCGCCCACGCCCAAAATCAACCTTCCTTTAGAAAGGATATCAACCGTTGCAAATTGTCTAGCGTCATTTAGGGGACCTCGATAAGGAGCAATTAAAACTGTATTCCCAATTTTAAGGGTGCTGGTTGCATTGGCTACGGCTCCCATCAGGACTGCTGCATCGAGCATGTTATGTCTCGATTCGTATGCTCGGGTTCTTGACGCATTCGCGACATGCCCGCTCGAGGATTCAACGGGCATGCACACGTGATCCGGGAACCACATTGAGTGAAAGTCGGCGTCTTCAACTTTCTTGGCGACCTCTATGGGTTGCATCATGTCAAAAGTAATACTCTTTGCAAAAAAGTTCTCTCCATCGCGATATCCAAGGCCGTGACTCGTTGAATAGATTCCCAATTCCATGATTAAAAAAGCCCCTCGATCTGACCGGAAGTGTCTACGTTAATTTGATTGGCAGCCGGTTCCCGCGGTAAACCGGGCATGGTCATGATATCGCCGCAGATAACCACGATAAACTCCGCCCCTGCCGCTAATCTGACCTCTCGTATCGGAACTGAGTGATGAGAAGGCGCACCAAGGAGTTTGGGGTCAGTTGAAAAACTGTACTGAGTCTTTGCCATGCACACGGGGAAGTGTCCATAACCTTCTTTCTCAAGACGCTTGAACTGGTTTATAGTCGATTTGTCGGCAGTTATATCGTCTGCGCCATAGGTTTTTATCGCCACTAGACGGGCCTTTTCCCATAGAGTCAAACCATCTTCGTATAGAGGCGAGAACTTGCTTTTTCCCTGGCTTGTTAAGCTCACAACCTTTTGAGCTAGTTCTGTTGCTCCCTCGCCGCCATCTGACCAATGTGTACAAGGTATTGCCTCAGTGCCTGCTTCAAAAACTTCTTTTTGTATAACTTCGATTTCCGCATCGGTGTCTCCGGCGAACCGATTAATTGCTACAAGAGCTGGGACGCCGAAAGATTTCACATTTTGTATATGGCGTAACAAGTTTTCACAGCCTTTCTTTACCGCCTCCACATTTGTGCTTTCAAGGTCAGCAAGAGCCACGCCACCATGCATTTTTAATGCTCTCGACGTAGCCACAATTATCGCTCCCTCTGGTTTGAGTCCGGCTTTTCGACATTTAATGTTGAAAAATTTTTCTGCGCCCAGATCTGCTCCG